>SVQX01000063.1 GCA_015065065.1 Oscillospiraceae bacterium | reverse complement strand
TCTAACCAACTGAACTACCGGGCCGTATGGTGGGAACAATAGGGCTCGAACCTATGACCCTCTGCTTGTAAGGCAGATGCTCTCCCAACTGAGCTATGCTCCCGTTTTTCTCGCGTTTCTCTCACGCGACTTTGACATTATACCACACCTTGGCGGGTTTGTCAATAGGTTTTTGAAAAGTTTTTTCGGTTTTTTTCAAAACTTTTCCGCCCTATGCCCTCAGTCGCGCAACGTGTGCTATTATATCACAGCAAAACGCTTTTGTCAATAGCCTTTTCGAAAAAAATTCAAGCTTTTTAAGACTATTTTTCAAAAATCGTGTTGCAAAGCTTCCCTTTGTGTGATACAATATTACAAAAGAATTTTTCACACCGGGAGGAGCTTATGTCAAAATTCAATTCCGTACCCGTCAGTCCCTATGAATTAAACGAAAGCATTTTCAAGCTCATCGGCAAGGACTGGATGCTTATCACCGCGGGAGACGCCGACGGTGTCAACACCATGACCGCCAGCTGGGGATGCGCGGGCATTCTCTGGAACAAGCCCGTTTGTATATGCTTCATCCGCCCACAGCGTCACACTCTCGGATTTGTTGAAGCCAACGACCGTCTTTCCCTCACCTTCTTCGACGAGAAATACCGCGAGGCGCTCACCTATTGCGGCCGCAAGAGTGGACGCGACGTTGACAAATTCAAGGAATGCGGTCTGACTCCCGTCCTTTCGGAAAACGGCGCGGCTTATATCGAGGAGGCGCGCATGGCGATACTTTGCCGCAAGCTGTACGTCGGAGATCTGAAGGAGGCAGAGTTCCTTGACACCGAAATGCTTAACCACTACAAGGAAAATGACTATCACCGCTTCTTTATCTGCGAGATAGAGGAAATACTCAAAAAAGACTGATACGGAGAAACAAAAATGCAGGATACCAATAAAATTTACGACGACGTGCGCGCCGTCTGCCAAGCGGCAAAGAATGCTTGGCGGAGCTATGCGTCCACATCCACAGCAAAAAAGGATCAACTGCTTTGCGATATTGCAAGCGGACTTTCAAAGGACAAAGCCGCCATTTTCGCGGCAAATGCAACCGATCTTGAAAACGCTCGTGCGGCGGGTATTTCCGCAGGCATGCTCGACAGATTGACCCTTGATGAAAAGCGACTTTCGAGTATATGCGCTGCACTTTTAGACATTGCAAAGCTCCCCGACCCTATTGGCTCGGGCACGCGCACGACTCGCCCCAACGGGCTTCAGATCACCTGCACCCGCGCGCCTATCGGCACTGTTGCCATCATTTACGAGGCTCGTCCCAACGTCACCGTTGACGCGGCGGCGCTTTGCCTCAAAACGGGTAACGCCGTAGTGCTTCGCGGCGGCAAGGAAGCCATCAACACCAATTGCGCGCTTGTTGCAAGCATCAAAAAGGTGTTGAGCAACAACGGATATTCCCCCGACCTTGTCGGACTTATCGAAAGCACCGACAGAGAAAGCTCGGTGGCGCTGATGAATATGCGCGGACTTATCGACGTGCTTATTCCCCGCGGTGGAAAGGGACTTATCCGCTCGGTGGTTGAAAACGCGAAGGTTCCCGTTATCGAAACGGGCGCGGGCAACTGTCACCTCTTTGTGGACGCATCCGCCGACCTTGACATGGCTATCTCGGTGGCTGTCAACGCCAAATGCTCCCGCCCCTCGGTATGCAACGCCATTGAAACGCTGCTCGTTCACAGGGACGTGTGCGAAAAGCTGCTCCCTGCCCTTGCCAAGGCAACCGAACAGTACGCCCTTGAATTCCGCGGCTGTGAGCGCACCGTGGCTTTGCTTAACTGCGCAGCGGCAGATGATAGCGATTGGGACACCGAATACAACGACTACATTCTTGCGGTGCGCGTTGTGGACTCGCTTGACGAGGCTATCGACCATATCAGCAAATACTCCACGGGACACAGCGAGGCGATAGTCACCGAAAACGTGACTAATGCCAACCGTTTCACCTCCGAGATAGACGCGGCAGCTGTATACGTCAATGCGTCCACCCGCTTTACCGACGGCGGCGAGTTCGGATTTGGTGCTGAGATTGGAATCTCCACTCAAAAGCTGCACGCGCGCGGCCCTATGGGACTATACGCTCTGACTACGGATAAGTACATTGTCAGCGGAAACGGGCAGATAAGATAAAATAAAAACCGCTTATGCGCCGGCATAAGCGGTTTTTTGTTAGGTATTATCAGTTCTCGCCGTCGATAGCCTTGAGGTCGTCCTCGTCAACTACACAGCTGAACTTCTCGCCGCAAGCGGGGCAACGGAGGTTGTCCGTGTCAATGCTCTCGTCGAAGTTTACAATGTCGCCGCAAGCGGGACAGGTGATCTCAAAGTACTCGTCGTCATCGTCAAAGTCGTCAAGCTCGCAGTCAAGGTCACAGCAATCGCAGTTGCCGTCGCACTCGTCCTCGTCGTCGTAGTCTTCATCGTCGTACTCGTCGAGAAGAACCTCCTCAACATCGCCGAGGTCCTCATCCAGCTCCTCTGCGTACTCGTACAGCTCGTCGATATCAGCCTCGATCTCGTCAATGTTCTCTGCCGTTTCGCCAACAAGCTCGATAAGAGCGGCAATCAGCTTGCCCTCCTTGGAGTTCTTGTCCAGCTCAACGCCGTCTGCAAGGCCCTTAAGATATGCTGCTTTTTCAAGAATAGACATAATATTTACTTCCTTTCAGTTGTTTTAATAAAAGGAGAAAGACACCGAAAATTACGTTATCTTCCTCCTTGAAAATTTTTAATAATTATGCACGGGAGAGATACTCGCCTGTGCGGGTGTCGATCTTCAGCTTTTCACCAACGTTGATGAACAGCGGAACCTTGATAACAGCGCCTGTTTCAAGAGTTGCGGGCTTGAGAGTGTTGGTTGCGGTGTTACCTGCAAAGCCGGGCTCTGTATCGGTAACCTCAAGCTCTACGAATGTGGGGGGCTCAACGCCGAGAATTCTGCCCTTGTAAGAGCTGATCTTGCACATCATCTCTTCCTTGACGAACTTGAAGCTGTCGTCAACCTGATCGCGGTTGATGAGAGTCTCCTCCCAGGTCTCGGTGTCCATAAAGTGATACAGGTCACCGTCGTCGTAGGAATACTGCATATCCTTGCGCTCAATGTAAGCGTTCTCGAACTTGTCCGTGGGG
>SVQX01000038.1 GCA_015065065.1 Oscillospiraceae bacterium | reverse complement strand
CGCTGAATGAGGACGGCTCAATAACCCTTGCCGACAGCGATACGGGCGATGCGGTGTATTACGTGCCCGCGCCATATATGTACGACGCTAACGATACCGTTTCCTACGACGTAAGCTACACCCTGACGACGGTGCGCGCAGGGCAGTATATACTTACGGTAACGGCGGACAGCACTTGGATGAACAGCACGCAGAGGGCGTTCCCCGTAGTTATCGACCCCTCCTTGGATACTGCTTATCTCCAAAGACCTATAAGCGATACCTACGTTTCATCCGCTAATCCAAGCACCAACTACGGATATTCCTCGGAGCTGTGGATAAGCGGCACGAAAACAACGCTTATAAACGTGACTATGCCCGTTTTGCCTGTAAACAGAGTTATCGTAAATGCGGAGTTTTATACCTACTATTACTACTATGTGGACAGTGGCTATATGACTGTTGCCGCATACGAATATCTGTATCCGTGGAATATTATGTACGCGGATTGGAATTTCCTGAACGAGCATGATAATCTGGGTGTCAGCACTACCGCATCCGCAACCGCGGTCATGGAGGCATCGGCAAGCATAGATGCAGACAGCCCGGGCGAGGCGGTCTTTGACCTTACCGAGCTTGTGCGGAAATGGTATATCAGTCCGTCCGAAAACTACGGTATAGCGCTGAAGCATATTCCCGCACAGTCCACCAACGGCTCGGTCATCCTTGTGTCCTGTGATGCAGATAACGCCGATACCTATGGCTCGTTTTACTATATCGAATATCAGCTCCTCGACGAGGGAGTATACGGACTGAAAAATGTGGGCAACGACGGCTTGTGGATGGACATACAGTATAACAGTACAAAAGCAGGTGCGCGTGTTCAGCAATCCGTATTTTCATCAGGTAATCCCGTCACCTCATTCTCGCGTTCGGGATTGTTCAAAATAAATTTCAATGGCGGAATGGTTAATATAAGAACTATGCTGAATAACGAATTGCTGTTAGCCGTGGACTCCAGATTAAATAGCTTACGAACACGGTCTGCATCTACATCAAATCCCAATGCTGTGTTCGAGATAATACCTGCTGATGAATTTGGAGTATACTACATTATGCATAGTTCATTGGTGGTCTGCGCCAATAATACTACCGCCTCAGGCGCGGCGGGCGCGCCTGATTCCTACCTGACACTCAAAACCAAAGAGGAAGCAGGCGACCAAGGAAAATGGAGGTTTGTGGAATACGTAGGCGCAGAAACAAAAGGCATAACGTGGCAGGGATTTGACAGCGAAATTATGGTAGGTCAAACCGTTGATTACAATGCCGTGATGTATAGCACCAACCCGCAGCACAACGGTCTCATTAGTTATTCTGTTGCAAATACGACCGGAGGTTCTACCGATAAGGCAACCATTGACCCTGAAACCGGAGTTTTAATCGCCAAAAAGGCAGGAACTGTCCAGATACGAGCAACATTTAGTGGATCAGCTACACGATGGTCCAATCTTATTACTATTAAGCCTGCGGGGTGTAGGGAATACGAATATATTGCTCCATATAGTACGGATAGTGGTATTCAAAACTGCTTAAGTTATGCACTTGATTTGGATGACGATTTGGATATATTTATAAACAGTAATGAACCTGCGCTGCTGCTGAGTAATTTTGATAATTCAAATGATATGTTATATGGATCTACTCAAATAAGTGGTGCTAAAACACTATTTGAAAATCGATATCTTGATGAGTATTTTGAAGATCGTTGGGAAGAAGTATACTCAACAAATGGGGGATTGGATATCGAAGTTAGTGATAATCAATGGTTGATTGTTTTTCGTATCGGATGGGGCTACTTCGTGTATTATGGTTATGTGGTAGATTTTCACCTTTGGTATAGGACGGACACTGGTGAATGGGCAAATAAGCACGGGAACGATTATACTGGTAGCGAATTGTTAGGTGATGACTTGCCGACAGACACTTCGGTAGGTTGGAGTATTGATGGAAGCATGACTCAGTTTTATGACAGTGATATAATCTATTATGTATTAACGGAGGCGGAGTAATATGAAAAAGTTATTATTTTTGCTAATTGCGTGTGTTGTTATAACTTTGGTTTCGTGTAATAAAGAACCCCCTGTAGTTACCTCTACTGAGGGAACTAATGACACAGAAATAAGTACGCAAGATTATACTCAAGTTGAATATATAACTGTTTTGTCTCCCGAGGACTTCTACGATAGGGGGAAAAATTCAATTCCAAGTGATGAGGACATCAAAAAAATCGAAGCCGGAATGAGGCTATCCGAGGTTGTTGAATTGATAGGTTGTCCACATAGCGGAGGGAATTTTTCAAGCACAATAACTCCGATATGGTATACTGCGGAGGGGCATACGGCTGTCATTATGAATCTTAAGCCTATAGACGGTGCTCCTCAAAAACCGACTGGTAAACCTGCATTGTATGAGTATTATTTAAATTATTGCAACGTAGGGTCACTGATATTGCTGGATAGTGATGTTTTTCAATTTGAAGCCGAAGTTATTTGGGGCGTTTCGCTTTCTGAATTTCAAATTACAGATACTACCGTTAGCGTAAATTAAGATTTCCCCCGCGCACCGCGCGGGGGAGAACTAAAATTTACGGTGATAAAAAAATGACAGAGAGCCGGGCAACCCCCAAGCTCTCTGTTTTTTCTTAAAAACAATTGGTGATGTTATGTACTTATCGTAGGGCGAACTGTGTTCGCCCGCAGATTCCGCGCATAACATCAGGCGGGCGAACACAGTTCGCCCCTACGTTCAAAGATAACGTGTATCAACGATTTTACATTTCCCAAGGTAGGCGTCTTTCCACCAGCTCGCCATCAATGCAGATCTTTATTGACTTGAATAAACCAAGCCATTATCTTATTTTTCTATCAGCTCCTCAAAGCAGTCCTCCGCAATCTCCTCACGCGATTCCTCAAGAAAGGTAAAAAGAATATAATTGCCGCACTGCGTTATCTCGGCGTTGTCTATCTTGGGCATCTCGGCAGGGGCGTAGCTTGAAAAAACGGTAGACATCCGCAGCTTTTGCGCGTTGACGTATTCGGTTATCACGTCGGTGGCAAGCTGTATGCTGTCGGGATTTTTGACGTGAAAAACACCAATGGTGTCAGCATTTGTTTCGGGGTGAGTCGACGTGACCACGCACCAATCCGCAAGTGAGTCCGTAAGCTCGCCGAATCTGTCGCCAAAGTTCATGCGGCTGATATAGTCCGAATCTACCGTCTTGTATCCGTCAGAGGAGGGAACCGCCTGAATTATTCTGTTTACTGCCTCCTCGGAGGTAACGTCATCGCGGTAGCCGTCGGAGATCTTGCGACTTACCTCGGCGCAGGAGATGAGAGAAAGCAAAATAAGGGCGGAAATAAATATACACAGCGTCTTTTTTAACATAATATCCTCACTGAAACCGTATTTGCAAAAATATTATGTGCAACGGTGAGTGCGGATATACCCAAGGATCTCAATATACGCCTCCGTTGTGAGATGAATACCGTCATCTGAATTGCAAAGCTCCCGCCTCAAATTCCCCTCGCTGTCCTTAAGAATTGATTGTGTATCAAGGTAATTCAAGCCATGCTCGCCTGCAAGCTCGCGCACCCAGACGTTAGCGCGGTCGATCTTTTTGTTGCTAAGCACCTTGCAATCGACGGTCACGGGGAAGATGGATTGAAGCACTATTTTAGTGTCGGGCGACGCCTCCTTCAAGGCGCGGATAAGCTTGGAATAGCAGTATTTGAAGTCCTCCCGCTCAAGATAGGACACGCCCCAATCCGTGCCAAGCGTGACGATAAGCACGGGCGGCTTTTCGATAGCAACAGCTTCCGCCGCCGTGACCTCCCGCCCGTCGCGCGGCAGTACGACCTTGGCGAAGGTTATTTCAGAATTGAGATTCAACATTCCCAATTTCGGTGCTAATACCTGCTTTGTTTGCGTGCCGCCGCTCAGTACTCCGCGGCTGATGAGGTGCGCGGTGAGAGAGTCGCCAAGAAAATAAAGGCTGTCCTGATAAGCACTTCCCGCATCGGCAGAATAAGGCAAAACAACCGAGGAAGCGCTTGCCGTGGGGCGTGCGTCATCCTCGGTTGAAAATATTGTATTTTCCGCCATGGCGGAGGTGGATGGAGAGACTGTTGTATTGCCTACGAATAATACCGTAGCCGCCGCGACAGCCGTTATGAGCCACATCGAGATAACTGCGGCACGGAGAGGGGATGGATTGCTTGAACGTTTCATAAAAGAGGCTTCCTTTTGAAAGATTATTTCTTCTTGAACTGACTGACGTAAGGCGCCTCTTCCTTTTTTTTCTTGTCACGCTTTGACGTAACTATCGCGTGAATGATAAGCGCGACGGCGTAAAGCGAAAGACAGAGTGTGATAACTATAAACGAATTACTGCCCGAGGGCTTTGAAAGCACCGCATAGGGCATGTATATTCCAATCAAAAATCCCGCCGAGGAGCATAAAAAATGCGATATATATCTCTTTGAACTTGAAGCCTTAAAATGCCTGTATAAAAGATTTCCCAAGGCCACAAAGAGCGTGAAGGGAAGGAACATTATAAATTGCAGGCAGTTGATGGCGTCGTTGGTAAACGATCCCCTGATAATTGCCTGTATGAGTATAAAAACGACGCATATAGCCGTGTAATATGTGCAGGCTTCGGACATAAGCCGCAGGGCGGTTTTTTTGTTCATATAGTCACCTTTTCGAGGCGCACAGTCAAGCTTATTTTGAATCCGCGCGCACTAAAATATACTTTCCAAATTATTATAGCACGCTTTCGGTTGCTTTGCAATACGAATTTGTGAATTTTTCCCCGATTGCATAAATTAAATGCTTGTCGAGGGGGTATTATTCAAAAAAAATTCATATTTTTGTGGTACACTGTATGTAACATGACGAAAGGAGGCGGGAAAATGGGGAAAACTGTCGGAAAAACGGTAAATGAAGCCGAACCTTCAGCGGATAATGCGCAAAGCCTTGACTATCCGCTCTTGTCAAAAATAAGATCTCCTGCCGACCTTAAAGCCATGGACGAGAGTGCAATGGACGCGCTGTGCGCCGAGATACGGCGCGTGCTTGTGGATACAGTAAGCAAAAACGGAGGACATCTTGCATCAAATCTCGGAGTAGTCGAGCTTACGGTGGCAATGCACCGCACCTTTGACTGTCCGCACGACCATTTTGTTTTTGACGTAGGTCATCAGAGCTACGTTCATAAGCTGCTGACGGGTAGATTTGAGCAGTTCCATACTCTGCGCCGCGGCGGAGGTATTAGCGGATTCACCAAGCGCACGGAGAGTGAATATGATTGCTTTGGGGCGGGGCATAGCTCCACCTCCATCTCCGCATCCTTGGGATTGGCGCACGCCGATAAGCTGTCGGGCAGTGATGCGTATACCGTTTGCGTGCTGGGTGACGGTGCGTTCACGGGCGGAATGGTGCACGAGGCACTCAATAATATCTCCCGCGATCTCCGACTCATCATCATCATGAATGAGAACGAAATGTCCATTTCCAAAAATATAGGAAGCTTTGCGGGCAATATTGCGCGCATACGGCGCACGGCGGGATATTTTAAGACCAAAAAAACCACAGTCCGCATAATCAAAAAGATACCCCTTATAGGTAATTGGCTGTTCCGCAAGCTCCGCGACACCAAGAAAGCCATGAAGAATATCATGTACGGCAGTAATTATTTTGAGGATATGGGACTGTATTATCTCGGACCCGTGGACGGCAATGATTACGAATCGGTGGCACAGCTTTTGCAGGAGGCAAAAAAGCTTAACGAAAGCTCCATTATCCATATAAAAACGCAAAAGGGCAAGGGATATGCTCCTGCTGAGGAAAATCCGGGTGCTTACCACGGCATGTCCCCGTCGGACGCATGTAAGCCGGAGGGCGGAAATTTCTCCTGCCACGCAGGCGAGATCCTTTGTGATATCGCAAAAAACAATGAAAAGCTTTGCGCTATTACCGCCGCAATGGAGGAGGGAACGGGACTTTCCTCTTTCAAGGATAAATATCCCGAAAGATTTTTTGACGTCGGCATTGCCGAGGAGCACGCCCTGACATTTGCCGCAGGACTTGCGGCAGAGGGATATATGCCCGTCACAGCTATATATTCCACCTTCATGCAAAGAGCCTACGATCAGGTGATACACGATATCGCACTGCAAGAGCTTCACGTGGTTATGTGTATCGACAGAGCGGGACTGAATCCGGGCGACGGCGCGACGCATCACGGCATATTTGACGTGGCATTCATGTCGCAGATACCGCACGTCAGCATACTTACCCCCGTTACCTACGCGGGACTTCGGCTGTCGATTGAAACGGCAGTGGAGGGTAGCGGTGCTTACGCCATAAGATATCCCAGCGGATACGAGAATAAGAGAATTATCGAGACCTTCTATCCCGACGGCGCGCCCACCGATATTTCGGTGCGCTCAAATATGCAAAATAGCGAGCGTTACGATGCTACTGTCATATTGCACGGTCGCATAGCCGCAGAGGCTCTACGCGCCGCAGATATCCTTGATGCACAAGGAATAAAACTACGTATTCTTCTAGCCGAATACATCAAGCCGTACTCAAGGCTCGCCGCAGAAATAGTTGAGCGCTTGGACGATCCTGCCACTCCCGTTTTGTTTGTGGAGGAGGAGATCAAGGCAGGAGGATTTGGTATGATGCTGTCGGAGGAGCTGCGCAAGTTCCCGAGCTTTGCGGCTTACCGTACTACCGTTATCGCGCCCGAGGATGATTTCGTCATCCAAACGCGGGATGAGCATATATGGAAAACCGCAGGCGTGGATGCAGACAGCATAGCTGCGGCGGTCAAAAACGCAATAGCAGCAACAAATAACTGAAAATCAATAGCCGTTTAGGCAGAAAGGATAATTATATGAAAACAGTTTTAAGGATCATCACAAGTATCGTTTACATCGCGTGGGGTATCTACTCACCGCTGTCCGCCATTGACGCGATAATGTCGCTCAACGTGTCTGCTCTTATTTCGGCAGGCGTCGGAGTGCTTATGCTTGTCGCGGGAGTGCTTGGACTTATCGGTATTAAAAAATCCACGCGGCGCTTATTCTCTGTCATTATTCTCATATCCTCGGCGCTCCCCATAATCACGGCACTGCCAGCGTTCCATATAAGCTCGCTCGTAACCGTGGCTATTTCTGTTCTGTATCTGCTCTGCATCTGATCCGGATTTAATGGCAAAACAAAAAGACATCGTTGCAGATGACAAAGCATCGGATTTATCCGATAAAAAATGTATTCATGACGGTCACCGTCAGCGGGTGCGCGAGAGACTTTTAAAAGAGGGAATAGATAATTTCGCCGAACACGAGGTGTTGGAGCTTGCATTGATGCAAACGATCAAGCGCGGCGATGTAAATCCCATAGGACACCGCCTGCTTGAACATTTCGGCTCTGTTTCTGCCGTGTTCGATGCAGATATTGACGAGCTGTGTAAGATAAACGGCGTGGGCGAGCAGACGGCGTTCTTTCTCCATCTCTTGCCACAGCTGTTCAAGCGATATGCGCTCGATAAATGTAATGTCGTCGATACTTACGATAACATCGGCAAGATAAGCGAATACCTTCATGCGCTGTATACGGGCGTTGACCACGAGCGCGTTTATCTGTTGCTGTTTGATAATTCGATGCGGCTTATCGACACCTGTAAGATATCCGACGGCTCGGTAAACTGCGCGGCTATTACCGTGCGGAAAATAGTGGAGCTTGCGTTGACAAAGCACGCCGCGGGTGTGGTGCTGGCTCATAATCATCCGAGAGGCTTGCCCATAGCATCTGGAAATGACCTTGAGGTAACAAGAAATATTGACTCCGCACTGTCCACTGTGGCGATACCGCTTATCGAGCATATAATCGTCACGGAAAATTCATACTCGGCTATCGTCCGCTCGCAAAAGGGAATGCTCCGCGCGTCTCCTTCAAACGGAGCGGTGGACGAGGCGTTTTATAAGTCGTTTTATCTGGATTGACCTTTAAAAGTTAAAAAATAACCTCAAGCATCGACAATTGATATAATCCCCTTAAAGTAGTCTTGAAAACTTTTTGTTTTTTCAAGTGTCTACTCTAAGGGGATTATATCAGTGTGGGGCTGGAGCGGATATTTTAATGAGCTTGACGTTGAGTATCAAAATCACATAATCAGTAGAACCGAGTTCGCGGTATAACAAAAAGGCGGGACAAACGTTCCGCCTTTCATTTGCTTTTATGTGTGATTTGTCGATGGGTGAGGGTCGTTGTTATTGTATTTTTCTCATCCGCTTTCTCACGGCAAAGAATATGCCAAATCCCGCGAGGGTAGCAATTATCACGCCGCAGATGATGTAGATAGCAAGTCCGATCTCCATATCGGATTTGAGTTCCTCCCAGAGGTTGTTCAAAAGGATAAGCTTGTCGTCCGAAAGATGCTCGTATGAGGACGTATAGACGCTGTCCGTGTCGTAGATCTTCTCGTAAGCATCCTCCTTGATCTCGGCGAGATAATCAATATAATCCTGATTTTCGCGCACAAGACGGTTGGGGGAGGCGTAGTAGGTGTACTCCGCGTTGGCAACGGCAACCTCCTCGGTCAGCATAAAGTTGATATACCGCTCGGCAATTTCCTTATTTTGGCTCGCCTTTGGGATACACATCGCGTCAACGTAAAGGTTAGTGCCCTCCTCGGGGTAGTAGAATTCAAGATCCTCGTTTTCCTCGTACATAGTAAGATAGTCGCCGGCGTAGTAAGCGGCGATAGCGGCAGAGCCGTTTTCCATCTTGTTGTATATCTCGTCCATAACGTAGCCCTGAACGATTTTCTTCTGCTCCTTGAGCTTTTCAAGGGCAGCACGCCAATCGGCTTCATTTGGTGAGTTTACGTCAAGGTGGAGGTAATACTGTGCCGTTCCGAATGCGTCGCGGGAGTTGTTGAACTGTAGGATATTGCCCTTGTAGTCCTCGTCCCACATAAGTGACCAGCTTCCAAGGTCATCCTCATTCTCGGGAATCACCGAGGTGTTGTAGATAATGCCTATCATGCCGTACATGTAGGGAACGGAATAAATATTGCCCGGGTCGTAGAAATCGTATTTTGCATCCTCGCCGTAAAATTCGGGGGCGAGATTGCCTATGTTATCAATGTTGTCGTAGTTGAGCGGGGCTAACAGCTCGTCATTAATAAGACGCTGAATGGTGTAGTCCGAAGGAACTATAACGTCGTAATTGACCGAGCCGCTCTTGATCTTTGCATACATGCTTTCGTTGCTGGAGTAGGTAGAGTAGTTGACCTTGACCTTGACGCCATAGGTCTTATAGTACCAATCCTCAAACATCGCGTTTGCATCAAGAGTACCCTCCGAGCCGTCCGACATATATTCGCCCCAGTTGTAAACGTACAGGGTGACGGCTTCCGTTTGCTGTTGCCCGCAAGATGAAAGACCGAGTATTGAGATCGCCAATAAAGCCAACGCCATCAATGAAAAAAGAATGCGAAAAACTATTTTTCTATTCATCACTTACCTCCTCGAACAGCGCGGCTCTTGCGGCTGCCGACAGAGCCGGCGAAGTTGACCACCAGCAAAATGACCGTGATTATCAGTACGATCATAGCCGACAAGGCATACATACTAAACTTTACGTCGTGAGCCGTCTGGTTGTAAACGTAGAGGGGGAGCGTTTGGAAATCGGGGGAGCTGACGAAATGGCTGATAACGAAATCGTCAAGCGACATAGTAAATCCCAGCATAAGTCCCGACACGATGCCGGGGATTATCTCGGGCAGCTCCGCCTTGAAAAACGCCTTTGAAGGGGTACAGCCAAGGTCCTGCGCCGCCTCGGACAGTGATTTGTCAAGCTGCTTGAAGCGAGGCATTACGGACAGAATAACGTAAGGAAGGTTAAAGGTGACGTGCGCGATCAGCATAGTTCCGAATCCGAAAAGCTGCTTGGCTTGAAGCAGACCGCCAACGAATACGAACAGAAGCATCATTGAAACGCCCGTAACGATATCGGGATTCATCATTGGAACATTGGTTATAGCGTTGACCGAGCCCTTGATGTATCTGCTTCTCATGCGATGAAGTCCAAGCGCGCCAAACGTACCGATAACGGTGGCGATAAGCGAGGATGAGATGGCGAGAATGAGGGAATTCATCAGAGAACTGAGAGCCTCCTCGTCACGGAAAAGCTCCTCGTACCAAACCAGAGAGGGCTTTGTGAATTCCGAAAGACTTCCCGCGTCGTTAAATGAGAAAACGATAAGCACGATGATGGGGATATACAAAAGAAAAAATATAACACCCATATAGCATTTTGAAAGGACCTTCATTTGACTCTGCCTCCTCTCACGGGAGCGGTGGTGTGGTCATCCGAAAAACGGTTCATAATGAAAATAGAGATGAGTATAAGCACCATCATCACAAGGGACATAGCCGCGCCCACGTTATAGGTGCTTACGTTCTGGAAAAGACGCTCGATGGTGTCACCCACAAGGTCGATCTTGCCCGCGCCCAGCTTCTGCGAGATGTAAAAGGTGCTGATGGAGGGGACGAAGACCATTGTAACGCCCGAGATAACTCCCGAGGCGGTGAGCGGCATAATAGTGCGGGTCATAGTCTGCCAGCCGTTGCATCCAAGGTCGTAGGATGCCTCGATATAACGCTTGTCCAGCTTCGTCATCGCGGTGAAAATGGGGAGAACCATATACGGCAAAAAGTCGTATACCATACCAAGGATAACGCCGAAATAAGTACCCACTATCGGTATTCTGCCAACACCGATTTTGTCAAGCATGGAATTGAGCAGTCCGCCGTTGTCGAGCAGTGCCATAAGCGCATAAGTACGAATAAGCAGATTGCACCACATAGGCAGCATTATAAGCACCATGAGTATTTTCTGTGTTTTGGGCTTCTGCTTTGCCATAAAGTAGGCAAGGGGATAGCCGATAAGTAGACATATCACTGTGGCGATAAGCGCAAATGCTATAGACAGTATAAATACGTTGGAGTACTGGGACAGGGAGGCGATGTTTTCAAAGGAAAAGTGTTTGTCCTCGTCAGTAAACGCGAAATACAGAACGAACAGCATCGGCGCGACGATAAACATTATCGCCCAAAGGATATGGGGCGCGGCAGCTATTTTTTGAAAGAGGGAGCGCTGCTTCATTCCTCGTCCTCCTCCACAGTGGGATCGGATAGATGCTCCATCTCGTCACTGAAGGTGGAATAGTCACCGAACATACCCGAGAACTCGGATTTTTTCATAACGTGGATAGCGTCAGGTTCAATGTAAAGACCGATAGTTTCGCCCTCCGCAACGAAGTCAGACGTTTCAAGCATCCATTTGAAGCCGTCAACGTCCACGATTATCTCGTAGTAATCGCCCTTGAAGGTAACGCCCGATACAACACCGTTGAGGTTGCCGGAATTGACGGGAACGACGTCCACATCCTCGGGACGGATAACGATATCCACTGCCTCACCGGGCGCAAAGCCCTTATCCACGCACGTAAACGTATGGCGTGCGAATTTGACCTTGAGGTCAGCAAGCATAACGCCATCGATAATATTTGATTCACCTATAAAGTCGGCAACGAAAGCGTTGACGGGCTCGTTGTAGATATCAACTGGAGTGCCTATCTGCTGAATGTGTCCGTTTGCCATTACCACAACGGTATCGGACATGGAGAGAGCCTCCTCCTGGTCGTGGGTAACGTAGATAAAGGTGATTCCCGTCTGACGCTGTATCTTTTTAAGCTCGCCCTGCATGTCCTTGCGAAGCTTTAAGTCAAGCGCGCCGAGCGGTTCGTCCAGAAGCAAAACGCGAGGATGATTCACGAGCGCGCGCGCGATAGCAACGCGCTGCTGCTGACCGCCCGACAGAGTGGTAACGTGACGCTTTTCAAAGCCGGAAAGATTGACAAGTCGCAGCATTTCCTTGACCTTACGGTCGATTTCCTCCTTGGGAGTCTTTTTAAGTCTTAATCCAAAGGCAACGTTTTCATATACGTTCAGATGGGGAAATAGCGCGTATTTCTGAAAAACGGTATTTACGAGGCGCTTGTGAGGTGGAAGATCGTTTATCTTCCTTCCGTCAAAAAACACGTCGCCGCTGTCGGGAGTTTCAAAGCCTCCTATGATACGCAACGTGGTGGTCTTACCGCAGCCCGAAGGACCGAGCAGGGTTATAAATTCCTTGTCGTGAATATCGAGGCTTACGTTATCGAGAATGATCTCTCCGTCAAACGATTTTGAAATACCTCTCAGCTGAATAAGAATATCCTTGTTCATTACGCATAAATACTCCTTTTGAATATTCATTTATCTACGCGCTTCCCATCACCGCCGCGACGATTCAGCGTTTCCGCGTGCCGCCTGAAATTCGGCGGTGTTTGAGCGCATATAGTCCTAGCACGGTGAATACTGTCCGCAAATATGCTATAATTGTAACAGATATTGAAGCAAATTGCAATATCTTTTTTTAATTACTCGTAAAATTCTTAAAATTTCGTCATAAATTCCAATAAACCGCTCTCAGAGAGCGCATTTTGGAAAAATCCCACAAAAAACTCCCGTTTTCTCGGTTTTCTTACGGTTTTCTTACGGTTTTCTTGGTTTTTCTCGGCTTTTAAAAGTGGAAAAAGACGGAAAAATCAACCCTTGTTCTTCACGTCGGCGGTGTCCTGCGTGTCGAGATAAGGGGCTATATCCTGCTCCTTCATGGCGGCGGGGGATATCTTTCCCTTGGTGCGCTCGTAATACTGAATATTGTTTCTCAGCATAAAGAGAAATTGGTTGTTTGGCGTTCTGCCCTCAGATTTGCAGACGATAAGCAGCTTGCGCATAAGGTCCTCGGGGAGCTTTACGGGTACGGTGTAGGTTTGCTTCATAATGCCTCCATTTGTGAACGCCGCTTTACAGGGCAGGGCAAAAAGGCGCAAAACGCTCGATTTGTCCATGTAAAGTGGCGAAATATCCATTTAAAAAAATTGCGTTTGGTGCTATAATGTTGATGTTGACAATATTGTACCAAAGTTTTATAATAAAGTCAAGAGTTTTTGTGCGAAAAAGACACGCCGCGTGCGGTCGAAACATATCATAAGGAGGATAACTGTGATGAACGGCAAAACGGAGTACCAAAATATCGAATGGTTAGGCTGTAAGGGAGTTGAATTTGAATTTCAAGGCTTTCCCGCCAAGGTGATCAAGCCCAACTGCGAGCCAAACGGAAAATGGCTTCTCAAAACTGAATATTTTGACGCTTTTCCCATGACCGAGAGCGTGCTTCTCGGCAGGGGCTGGCACTTAGCTTATATCAAAAACGCTAACCGCTGGGCACAGCGCGCGGATATTGACCGCAAGGCTGATTTCATTCGATTTGTGTCCGCTGAGTTTGAGCTTGAAAGCAAATGTACCCCCGTCGGCATGAGCTGCGGTGGACTTTTTGGCGCTATGCTCGCAGCAAAATATCCCGAGCTTATAGACGTTTTGTATCTTGATGCGCCCGTGCTGAATCTTTTGAGCTGTCCCGGTGATATGGGAGATGCGTCCGGAGGTATGCTGGCAGAATTTATGGGTCTGACGGGTATGACCAAAAGTCAGCTTATCTGCTACCGCGACCATCCCATTGATAACGTACATATTTTGGTGGAGAACGATATTCCGCTCGTGCTTGTAGCGGGACTTTCGGACACCGTAGTTCCGTATCATGAAAACGGAAAAATATTTGAGGATTATTACAAATCCCACGGCGGTCGCATTAAGACATTTCTTAAAGACAACTGCGGTCATCACCCGCACGGAATGGGCGGTATCCCTCATATTGCAAACGCCATTGAGGAATTTGCCTTTGGATATGACAGAATGAAGCAGGATTACAGTGGCGACGTATTTGACATCATTCTGCTCGCAGGTCAGTCCAATGCTGAGGGAACGGGCATGGGCGACGTTGAGGTGGAGTGGATTCCCGACGGCGATATCCTTCAGCTCAATGCCCCCAGAGTAGGCGATTGCATAGGAGGCAACAAATGGCAGTGGTTTGTGGACTTTCCGCTCGATCTGCGCATTGAGGAAACCAAGCTTGAGCTTCACGAGCAGGAAACGGTTCACCGCGACAGCCTCGCGCTTCATTTTGCGAAAAAATACAAGGAAAGCGGACTGCTGGAGAAGGGCAGAAGGATATTGATAGTAAACGCTCCTCTCGGCGGCACAAGCTTTGTGGACAAGCATTGGACGCCCGACGGCAGACTGTATCTGCGTATGGTGGAAATGTTGAAATACGCCATTGGACTCAACCCCGAAAACCGAGTAGTGGCAATGCTTTGGCATCAGGGCGAGAGTGATGCGATAGGCGGACTTTATCCCGAAAACGGCGCAACACCTCCCGACGAGTATTACGCTCACCTCAAGGGTCTTATCGAGAGTGTGCGAGAGCTTTGCGATAACGCCGAGCTTCCCGTGGTGACGGGCGATTTCGTGCCCTTGTGGAATCAAAGAAACGCGGCGGCAACTGCGCCTATTGTAGAGGCTACGAAGCGCGTGACGACTGACCTCGGTGGCGCTTTTGTCCATACCGACGGTCTTATCTCCAACGCCGAGGTGTTGGGCAACGGTGACGATATCCACTTCTGCCGCAACTCCGTGCATGAGCTTGGCGTACGGTATTTTGATGGATATATGTCCGTGAGAAAGGATAATTGAAATGGCAAATATTGAAATCGTCAAGCAAGATATAGAAAAGCTACTCCGCGAGGTGCGTACGGAAAATCAGCGCCTTTCCGATAGCCTGACGGATACGGTAAGCCTTACCGAATACAGCCATCTTGCAAGGGAAAACGATATATGGACGGATGCATTTGCGGCAGCACTTTCGGAGCATGAGGTGGTAGTGATTCCCACCTCGGACAAGCCTTACCGCATTGATAAGCCCGTCATCATTCCGTCAAACCGAAAGATAATTGCGGAGGACGGAGCCAACATCCGCCTTGCCCGCGAGTCGAGAACGCAGATGATGCGCAACGAGCGCACCGTTGACGGTACGCATTATCCCATCAAGGACGCCATAAGGGCAGAGAACATCACCGTTATCGGCGGACTTTGGGAGCATGAGAACGAAAAACGCGGCGGCTACGGCAATAACTGCTGCTACGACGAGGCGTACAGCATTCCCGGAGTTTCCTCTGTCATGTTTTTTGAAAATCTCAACCATCTCACCCTGAAAAATATGACCTTCAAGCACAGTGCGGGCTTTTCGGTGCAGATGGGCGAGATAAGCAACGTAATCATTGAAAATATTCGGTTTATCAAGTGCTTCGCAGACGGAATACATATCAACGGAAACACTGAAAACGTGTGGATACGTGACGTCGCCGGACACACGGGCGACGACCTCGTCGCGCTAAATATGTACGATTGGTACAATTCGTCCATGAATTTCGGACCGACTAAAAACATCATCTGCGAGGATATGGCAATGTCCGAGGATATGGGATACAAAGCGCTCCGCCTGCTTCCCGGTATGTATAAATTCAAGGACGGCAGTGAGGTGGACTGCTCGCTCACCAACGCTATTTTCCGTCGGATCGGCGGTGTCAAGACCTATAAATTCTATCTGCAAACGCCGTCGTATATAGTCAAAAACGGTATTCCTTATTCGGGACTCGGAAGTGCTGATAATATCTTTTTCGAGGATATCACCGTTGATCTCGTCTCGCCTATTGACGACCTGCCCGACTATATAAACAGCGATCCCGTGACGGGAACCTTTGCGGCATTTGAGTTTGGCTCGAATATCGGCAATCTGTATTTTAAGAACATCGACGTCAAGCTCTACCGTGAAAAATATCCATATTCTTACATATTCTGTGTAGGTCCGAAATCTGTGCGAATGGGAGATAGGGAAATATTCAATCCGTATCTTTCCTCGGAGGTGGAGAACGTTTATCTTGAGGATATCAAGGTAAACGGTATGCCTGTGGACGATGTCACACCCTACGTGCGCGAAATTGAGTTTGATAATCTCTACGACGACGGACCGTCCACGGGTAGCGGAAAAATCAAAAATCTTTACTTTAAATCCTGATGCGGCTTGCGCCAAATAGAGAATTGTCCATAAAAATACACAAAAAATGCTTATTTGTCTATTGAAAAACAACTGCGCGTATGTTATAATGTATAATGGTACTTTAATAAGGAGGTCTTTATGAATCTAAAACCGATAAAAGAACAGCTTGAATTCCTGGATTGGGAGTTCGGTATATTTTTCCATTTCGGTATCCGCTCGTTTTACCCGGGACACTGGGATTGGGACGGACGCGAGATGCCCATGGAGGGCTTTAATCCAACAGAGCTTGATTGCGAGCAATGGATACGAGCGGTAAAGGAATCGGGCGCGAAGTACGCCATTCTGACCGCCAAGCATCACGATGGCTTTGCCTTGTGGCCTACTAAATATTCGGAATACAGCGTTGCAAACACTCCGTGGAAGGACGGAAAAGGCGACGTAGTTCAAGAATTCGTGGATGCTTGCCGCAAGTATGACATCAAGGTCGGACTTTATTACTCTCCCGCACAGTGGGGAAAATATGCTATTCCGTTCACGGAGGCAAAGGAGTACGACGATTACTTCATCAACCAGATAGGCGAGCTGCTTACAAACTACGGCAAGATAGACTATTTGTGGTTTGACGGATGCGGCTCGGAGGGACATGAATACGACCACGAGCGTATCGTAAACGCGATACAGAGCATGCAGCCGGGAATTTTGACCTTCTGCAATCCCGAATGGATGCCGGGCGTGCGTTGGATAGGAAACGAGGACGGTTATGCGTCACTCAACAATCCGCTGGTCGTTTCTGCTACCGACTTTTCGGAGCTTTCCACCGAAAAGCAGCAGCTCAGCGAGGCAAAATTCCTGCCGGGTGAGTGCGATTGTCGAATTAGATATACTTGGTTCTACGACCTCAACGAGGACTCCATTAAGAGCCTTGACGAGCTTTTCGCTATGTATGAGCTTTCCGTTGGACGCGGCTCTAATTTCTTGCTCAATATCGGTCCCGATACTCGCGGACTTCTCCCCGAGGCAGACGTTGCGCGCCTTATGGAGCTTGCACAAAAAATAAAAGAAAATTACACCGAGCCCGCGCCGTTCAAAGACATGGAGCGTACGGGCGAGAATAGCTTCACTATCGTACATAAAGAGATCGACGCTCCCGATTGGGGATATAATCCCAAACCCGAGCGACTTGTAAACTGCGTTATGCTCTCCGAGGATCTTACCGAGGGGCAGTCCATCACCTCCTTCCGCATCTACGGCCACCTGCCAACCTACAAGGGCGTGCGCATTCAGCTGTTTGAGGGACGCACGGTAGGGCATAAGGTATATTGCAAATTCAGCCCTTTGCGTTGCTCGCGGATAACCGTTGAGATAACGGGACACGACGGTGACTACGTTTTGAAGGATTTCAAAGCCTTCATGGTAAAATAAGGAGGAACGTATGGAAAGAATCAAGATACTTTCGTCACTTGAAAAGGTTTTTTGCGACCTGCCGCTCTCCGAGTTCTCGGAGGTGACGGAATTTACTGTTTTCAAAAATCAGAAGCTCGTATTTCAGGTGGCGGCGCGCAACGAGGTGATGCCGGAGGGCAGATATACCTCCACGCTGCTTCCCGTGGGCTTTGAGGGCGAGCTTGCCCCATACGTTACCGCAAGACAGGTGATAAGCGTGCCCGCAGCGTACCCCGTCCACTATAATTGCTACGACGACGAGTATTATCTCCGCGGACCGGGACTTTATCCCGATATGATCCGTCCGCTGCACTATCACAATTCGCTCCCCATACCCTATAACCTCACGCAAACGCTGTGGATCACCGCAGACCTGCCCGCAGATGTGAAGGCTGGGGACTATGAGCTTACCGTAAAGCTTGGGGATTGGGCGCAGAAAACGGTCAAGGTAAGAGTGCTTGCAGAGGAGCTTCCCCCCCAGAAAACTATACATACCGAGTGGCTGTATTCCGACTGTATTGCCGAATACTATCATGTTGAGCCATTCTCGGAGGAGCATTGGCGGCTGCTTGCATCCTTTGTCGAAACTGCTGTGAAAAATGGCGTAAATATGATACTTACGCCCCTCCATACCGTTGCCCTTGATACCTACGTGGGCGGCGAGCGACTTACCACTCAGCTTCTTGATATTGAGGTGGACGATAACGGCAAATATACCTTCGGCTTTGATAAGCTTGGCAGATGGGTGGATATGTGCCGCGAGCTTGGCGTTGAATATTACGAAATGCCGCATTTCTTCACTCAGTGGGGAGCAAAGCACGCTCCAAAGACCGTCGGAATCAAGAATGGCAAGCTGCAAAAGCTCTTTGGCTGGGATACCGACTCTATGGGTGATGATTACAAGAACTATCTGGGTCAGCTTCTCCCCGCGCTTGTTGCTTATCTCAAGGAAAAGGGGGTTTACGAAAAAACCTATTTCCACGTATCCGACGAGCCGCCTCTGGCGATTCTTGACCACTACTGCGCGTGCAAGGAGATAATCGCTCCTCATGTTGACAACAACCGCATTATCGACGCGCTCTCCAACTACGCCTTTTATGAGAAGGGAGTGCTTACAAGCCCCATTCCTTCCACCGAGGACGTGGAGGTGTTCGTAAACAATAAGGTTGAAAATCTTTGGACGTACTATTGCGGTGCGGGCGGACAGAAGGACGTTTCCGGACGTTACCTGTCAATGCCGCTCTACCGCACCCGTATTATCGGCGTGCAGATGTACAACGCGGGCATTATAGGATT
>SVQX01000037.1 GCA_015065065.1 Oscillospiraceae bacterium | reverse complement strand
GCGGTTTGTGAACGCGGATATCGTGGCTGGTAAACTTTCCAACGCAATTACTCTTAACCGCTTTGCCTATGCAAATGGTAACCCTGTTTCCTTTGTCGATCCGTTTGGGTTGAGTCCAGAGAGAGGAACGGTGAATAATAGCTCTACTGAATTATCACCTACAATTCAATTCCATTTGCAAAAATTTTTGGACGAGTACTATGTAGGAAAAACAACAGCAGAAGCATTGATAAATGAAGATATTCTCAACGCGTTTTATGAATATATGCGCAATGGAATATTAAATGAACCTCGCCCTAACAATATTGGAAAAGGTACGTGGGCGAAGCAAGTCGATGCTGACTTGAAATGGGTTGATGATGTTCTTGGTGCTAACTCCAAAATTGCTAAAGCGGTTGATGCGCTGGGCACTATTGGTATTATAATTGACGTCGGTGTTGGCGTATATGAAAATGTCCAAAGCGGAACTGACACACAGCGAATTGTGACTGATGCCGTAGTTGATGCTGGCGTTAGCATCGGCGGCGGATTGTTAGCCTCTGCGACGGCATCTGCTGCCACAGGAGCAGTTGCAGGATCTGTTGCGCCAGGTATTGGCAACTTAATTGGTGCTGGTGTTGGATTTGTAGTTGGAGTTGGCACATATTTTGCTACCGAAGTGATTGAAATCAATGGAAAATCTGCTGTTGACTGGGCAAAAGAAGGGGTTGATTGGTTTGTTGATGGAATTGCTGGATGGTTTAAATAACAGATTCTCAAGGAGGTTCTATGTATTTTGATAATGTTCAGCTATATGTTTCTAATGGATATAAAAAAAACAAAGAATCATACAGAAAAGCCTGCATTGGTCCAGTTTTGTTGGGCATAATGGCAGGACTTGTTCCGGGAGTAATATTAAAAAGCTATTGGCTATATATGTCTGTTACTCTACTCGTCGTTTCTCTGGCGTGTATGTTGATTGTTTTTTGGGGTTCTTCAAGAGACCTATCACTAACGAGACGATTATGTTTGGATACAGTTATATATGGCGCATGGGTTCTCAACTTATCAATTCTCGAACTTATGTATTTTATGATGTGGAAACGCTTTACTCCTTGGTTTTTGTTGGTTTATTTGCCAGTGATATTAGTTCCGTTGTTTTCAGGAATCCAAATACACAAAGCACTAAAAAAATCAGATTATAATTCCAAAAAAATTGTACAAAGTAATGTCAGAACAATTAGCTTCTTATCTGGAATACTCGGTATGAACTTTGCAGCAATATTTAGAAATGCCAATCAAGGCGTTGCTTTTATAGTTGTATTATTATGCTTGAGTATCTTAAACGCTTTTATGTCGCTGGGATTGCTGTCCTTGCAAAAATTATATTACATAAAGAAATTGAACATTTCCTGGTGACGTTTATATAATTTTCAGCCGCACTTTCGGGTGCGGCTGTTTTTAGATAAGCATCTTGACAAGAATACCAAATTCTGTTATACTTATGATGAGCTCAGCAGAGTAACTGCGAGAACTGTCAAGAAGCTCAGCGATAATTCGGTCGTTTCTACCGAGACGTTCACTTACGACGCCGCAGGTAATATCACAGATGCGCCCGAGAGCTGTTTCCAGTATGATACCAATAACAGGCTGATTATTTTCAACGGAAATGCTGTCACCTACGACCCCGACGGTAATATGCTGTCGAACAGTTCCCTTTCCTGCACTTACGATTCTGCAAACAGGCTCATTACCGCAGGCGGTCATACCTACACCTACAATGCAGAGGACGTGCGTATAAGAAATCTCTGCGAGAGTGAGGACACAACATATACCTACAACACCAATGCAAAGCTCAGTATGCTTCTGATGAAGACTACGGGCGGTGTGGTGACCAAGTACGTATACGGCAAGGGCTTGATCGGCGAGGAAACGAATAACGCATTTAAGACTTATCACTTCGATTGCCGTGGTAGCACCATTGCCATCACCGATGTAAGCGGCAACATTACCGATACCTTTGCATACGATACTTATGGTAAGCTCATCAGCCGAACAGGTACAAGCAACGTAATCTTTGGCTATAACGGTCGCGACGGTGTTGTAACCGATGACAACGGTCTCATTTATATGAGAGCGCGTTATTATTCCCCCGAGATGAAGCGATTCGTTAATGCGGATGTCATAGCCGGTGCTATCTCCAACGCAATTACGCTTAACCGATTCGCTTACGCTAACGGAAATCCTGTTTCACTTGTAGACCCGTTTGGGTTGAGTCCAGAGAGAGAAAACAATACTGAATCTACCAATACTGTTGATCGTATAAGTTATATTACATCTTATATGGAGAATACAGATAATGCATTATACATTCTCTCGAAATCTTGGGGAATTAGTTTAACAAAAACAGCATACGAAACAAGTGATTATATTGACATGTTTTGGGGTGGTTTTTCTGTAAAACTTCATGTAGATGTTTCGTTTGCTACTCCACTTGAAACAGATGTTGTGTCAGATATATCAGCCGACTCTGGCTATGCAACTGAATTTGAAATATAATAATGAACTTTATCATTTATGCATAAAAGTGTAAAAGTCCCTTAATTTTATTTTATCCGCCCTTGGAGACAAGGGCGGAGTTTTCATGTGTTTTTCTATGTTAAAACAACCGTTCAATCCACGCTTTCTGTAAGAAAAATACCTTTTCTAAGATAAAATATTTTAACGCCGACAACGACTGTCGGCGTTAACTTCTATAATACAGGTACAGCCGAGCTGAATATAAAAGAAAGGAGAAATCTCATGGAAGAAGCACAGATCGTTTTAGAGCGGCACGAGCAACGGCTCAAATCTATTGAACGGGATGTTTTGGACCTAAAGGCAGTTCAAGCAGAGATTCGCACTATGAACGAAGCGCTCGTTACTCTTGCCACAGAACTTAAACATACAAACGAACATTTAGCACGGCATGAGCAGAAAATTGATGCAATCGAAAATCAACCGAGATTGCGAATGCAGCAGGTCGTTACCGCAGTAGTTGCAGCGCTTGCGGGCGGATTGATCTCTGCCATTATCGGCATGATTATTGCATGAGAAGTGAAATTATGAATCTCATTGACTTTATTAAACCGGAGCTTCTCATTCTGATTCCTGTTCTCTATGTCGTGGGAATCGGTCTTAAGAAAAGCAATTTGCCCAATACGCTCATTCCTCGTGCTCTGGGAATAATATCAATATTTCTATGTGCGATATGGGTTATCGCCACAAGTGATATATCTACCTTGAAGGACGTTTATTATACCGCATTCGTTTCCGTAACGCAAGGTGTACTATCCGCAGGAGCCAGCGTTTATTTCAATCAGTTATACGTTCAATCAAAAAAGAAAGACTAATTTAAGATAAAAAGGAATTTGTTATGTTAAATGTTATTTTAATTATAACCGGTGTTATTATCAATGCTATTTGTATATGCTTGATTAGCATTCAGCCATATCTGTTTTTCCTTTCTATGAAACAAGCATACATGAGGAACACTATCGTTTCATATTGCGATGATGAATATTCCGCTCGATTCTTTATTACAGGAGACAAGCACCGTCATTTTGATAATGTTAAGAAATTCTGCCGCGAGATTAATACAACACGCAAGGATGTGCTGATCATCCTTGGTGATGCGGGTTTCAATTATTATGGCGACAAGCGTGACGATAAATTGAAAAAAGAAATATCTCAACTCAATATTACACTCTTCTGCCTACACGGCAACAAGGAAAACCGTCCTCAGAATGTTGGAACCTACGGAATTAGAAGCTTTTGCGATGGCAAGGTATATTATGAACCTAAGTACCCGAACATTTATTTTGCTATCGACGGTGAAATCTACACCTTTGATGGTAAGAAATATATGGTTGTCGGCGGAGCCCACAGCGTAGATAAGATACGCTGCCTTGAGGAAGGTAGACCGTTCTGGTTTGATGAAATGCCTGATGACACGATAAAGGAAAAGGTTGAATATGTTTTACGAAATCAAGGTAACAAGATTTTTGGCATGATGACTCACACCTGCCCTATTGACTATCTTCCCACTGAAATGTTTATGTCTACAAAGCAAAATGAAATCATCAGAAGCAAGCCTCGCAAGGCGAACTCCAAGAAGCTGTTCAAGCCGGATATTGACCGGTCAACGGAGATATGGCTTGGCAATATCCAAAAAAAACTCGACTACGCGGTGTGGTTCTGCGGACACTATCACATCGACAAGCAGATTGACAAGATTCATATGCTATACAACGATATCCGACCCCTACATATACAGATTTTTGGTGATAAATAATGTCTTTTCTAACACTATTCTTTTCGCCGTTTAATCTATTGTTTTTCATTATCATAGCGGGCTTAGCTATAGGTAAAATACAAATCAAGCACATTTCACTTGGTATAGCGGGAATCCTGTTTGCATCCATGCTTGTTGGTTTTCTGATGAATCTATTGATTGCAGAAGTTAACGCGGAAATCATTTCAAACGCACAGAATACAATGAAAATATTTTCAAGGCTCGGCACTTCTCTGTTCGTTTCGGTCATTGGATTGCAAACGGGATTCTCCATCAAAAACAATTCCAAAAGCTCTATTTTAGCTTTTGGAATCGGCTCCATAATGAGTATATCGGGAGTAATGCTAATGTTACTGATATCTGTGTTAGACCATGACATTAGCTACCATTCTCTGCTTGGTATTCTCTGCGGCGCTCTTACAAGCACGCCTGGATTGTCAAGCGTCTGTGAGTTGCTTGATGGCACTGTCGAGGAAGCAGTATTAGGTTATGGGTGTTCCTATATTGTAGGAGTTATACTGGTCGTCTTTTTCGCGCAACTGTTTTCCAAAAACTCTATTAATAATCAAACGCCAACGACATCAGACAATATTAAAGGCAAAATATATCCTGAGTTGATGCTGGTTTGTGTAGTGGCTCTTTTAGGAAATATAACAGGAAGCATGAGGGTACCAATCTTAAACATATCCTTGGGGATCACCGCGTGTACATTAGTAATTGGATTGCTTGCCGGATTTCTCACGAAAAGGAATGCTAAATCTAATCCAATCTCAAGTCAATGCTTAAATACTTTTAGAATCGTGGGACTGGCACTGTTTTTTTCAGGAACGGGATTTGAAACCGGAGTACAAACAGTAGCATTTGATATTAAGACGGTTCTTTATGGGATGCTCATAAGCCTTTGCACCATTCTCAGCGGATGGGTCCTGTGCAGAACGGTTACAGCTAAATTCAATTTGCACAAAGGATTCATTATTGCAGGTGGAATGACAAGCAGTCCCGCATACGGAGCATTAAGTTATTTGTCAAACGGAAATAACACGAATTGTTTTTCTTTTGCTTACTTCGGCGCTTTGATTTCGTTAATGGTTGCAATACAAATTGTTGGTAGGTAAAATGTCTAATCCCACCTGCTTTGATCATTCTCCAGATTCGCAACCTTTCCGCAAGCAATTGCCCTTAGGCATTCGCAAAAGCCGTATTTTTTGCTATAATAAGTTCCACTTTTCAGACCTCCATTTCACCTTCAATTCAGCCTATTTCAAAGCCACGAAAATCCAAAAAAGTTCCACGGTTTTAGTGGAATTCACCTCAAAAAGGGCGCAAAAAAAGAAGGGCGGTCGAAAGACTGCCCTTCTGTGAATTTTCTTTGTGTATAAAGACTTTTATATTAGCCAAAGTATCTTGCCAGCAGACCTGCGAAAGCCTTGCCGTGTCTTGCCTCGTCGCGAGCCATCTCGTGAACGGTGTCGTGGATAGCGTCCAAATTCAGCTCCTTTGCCATCTTTGCAAGCTCGAACTTACCTGCGGTAGCACCGTTCTCTGCGGCAACGCGCATCTCAAGATTTTTCTTTGTGGAATCGGTCAGCTCCTCGCCAAGCAGCTCAGCAAACTTTGCTGCATGCTCTGCCTCCTCAAATGCTGCCTTCTCCCAATAAAGTGCGATCTCGGGGTAGCCCTCTCTTGCTGCTACGCGAGCCATTGCGAGATACATGCCTACCTCGGAGCATTCGCCCATGAAGTTTGCGCGAAGTCCTTCCTTAATTGCCTCGGGGGCGTCCTTGGCAACGCCGAGAATATGCTCAGCCGCCCAACTCATGCCCTCTGCCTTAACCTCCTCAAACTTGTCGTCGCCCTTTACCTTACATCTGGGGCACTGCTCCGGAGCGTACTCCGACTCGATGATCTCTCCGCAAACCTTACATCTCCACTGCTTCATAATTAATTTTCCTCCGTTTATGTTTTTTGAATTTTTATTTGGTCGCTGTTCATTTTTCCAATCAGCTCGGATAGCTCCCTTTCACCACCTGCGATATCTGCCACGGTCAGCCGATCAAGCTTGTCTGCCAGCATTTTATTAAGATAGCAGAACACTCGGTGCATCCGACACTTTTTCTTATCGGGATTGCGCGAGCAGCAATAGCCATCCGACAGGCATTTGGATATTGCCAGCTCTCCGTCGATGGCACTTACCACACGCAATATGGAAAGCTCCTCTGCCGAAATCTGCAAGCCGTAACCGCCGCTCGCTCCCTTGCGCGAGATCACTACCCCGCCGTGTGCCAATTTGCGAAGTATCTTCAGCGCGAAGCGTTGCGGAACGGATGCCGACTCGGCGATCGTTGCGGCGTCCCTCGTGCCCTCAACTGTGGACAGGAAGCAGCAGATTCTGATAGCGTAATCCGCCTCCTGTGTTATCCTCATGGCTTCGGTTCTCCTTGTTGATTGAATGTATACCTTTTTGGTACACATTGATTATATCACACTTCGTCACCCATGTCAATAGGTTTTCAAAAATTTTTTTAAAAATTTTTGGAGGATTTTTTGATTTGATAAATACTTTCTTTGAAAAAAATCCACACATAATTCCCGCGTTTTTGAATTTTTTTCCCGATAATCAAAAATCATATTGACAAAATATTTTTGCGTGCTATACTTTTACTGCCGAGCAAGACTCGGCAATTTTTTCGGAGGAGCATTATGAGCCAACAGATAGATTTTCAATCACCCGCATACAAGCGCTCGCGGGCAGCGTATACACTTGAATGTGCATTTGAATATTTCGTTTCCCTGCTTGTAACCGATGCATTTCTGTCAAATCTGCTGAAATCCATAGGAATTTCGGATTCGCTGACGGGAATAATTTCGTCATTTATTTCCCTTTCCTTCTTATTTCAGCTTTTTTCGGTCGCAGTCGCGCACAAAATAAGGAACACCAAGCGCTTTGCCGCGCTGTTCCACTTTCTTAGCCAGATCTTCTTTATGAGCCTTTATCTTATTCCCTTTTTGCCGTTCGCAAAGGAATATAAAAGCATACTTTGTATCGTCTGCATACTTTGCGCGTATTTCGGCAACTATTTTGTAACATCCGTTATATATAAATGGGGAAATTCCTACGTTGATCCCCACAAGAGAGGGCGGTTCGGAGCTACCAAGGAAATAATCTCTCTCATCTCGGGCATGACAGTCACGCTGGCAGTTGGATATATCATGGACTATTTCAAGGCGAGCAACAATGTTGAGGGCGGCTTTATATTCGCGGCTGTGTCAATATTTATTTTCGCAGTGTGCGATCTCGTCTGCCTTATGCTTATCAAAAACAGCATTCGCGGACGCGACGAGCCCGTGGAAACAGTCCCCATGCGCGAGGTTTTCCAAAATACGCTTGGAAATAAGAATTTCCGCCACGATGTAGTCCTGAAGGTGCTGTGGAGCGTGGCTATATATACCACCATCGGATTTCTCGGCACGTACCGCATTGGCGAGCTTGCGTTTACCGTGGGAACGGTACAGATATTCAACATTCTCGGTTGCCTTGCGCGCGCCGTGCTGTCAAGACCCTTCGGCAAATACGCCGACAAGCGCTCCTTTGCAAAGGGTATCGAGCTTGGACTGTTTATCGCTCTTGCGGCGTTTGTGTGCTGTATGCTCACTACCCCCGATACCCGCTTTTTGATAATCGCTTATACTGTTCTCTATCAGGCGTGCCACGCGGGAACCGGCGCCAATATGATAAATCTGACGTATAACTACGTTGACAGCAAATATTTCGTGCAGGCTACGGCGATCAAGAACAGCATCGGCGGCGTTTGCGGATTTTTGGCGGCGCTGGGCGCAGGAAAGCTACTCTCCCTCGTTCAGGCAAACGAAAATATGATTTTCGGAATACATATCTACGGTCAACAGCTACTCGCGGGCATATCCGCCGTTATCGTAGTCGTCGCGATAATCTATACGCGGCTGGTTATCGAAAAGCAAAAAATTATGGTGCAGTAAACCAGAAACGGAGCAGGCTCAAATGAGCCTGCTCCGTTTCTGGTGTGTTGCTTCGAGGTGTTCCGTTGCGTTTCGGTTTTAAGTAAAGCCTTCCTCCGGGAGGAAGGTGGCACGAGCGGAGCGAGTGACGGAAGGAGAATTCGTGTCTTGAAAAATCAAATGCCTTTCGGCACGCGGGCTCATCCTGCGCCGCTTCGCTACCTCTCGGAGGAGAGCAATATTGTTAACCTTGCAACACCCGATAAAGCTCGTCCAGCGTTGCGCCGATATTACCGCTGACCTTTTGCTCGTCAACGGTAATGTGGGCGTATTTTTCATACAGTGCGCACCGCTCGCCGTACAGCTTTCTCAGGTCATAGCCCTCGGGCATTACCACTCCTCGGTGCGAAAAGTTACCGAGGCGTTTTTTCGTTTCCTCATAACTCATTTTCAGGTAGACGACAAGTCCCGTCGCGCGGAAATGCTCCATCGCCACCGCGCTGTATATGGCGCTCCCGCCCGTGGCGACGACGCATCCCGACTCGGTAGCGCTTCCCTTCTCTCCGATTCCGAGGTTTACGCGCTCCTCGATTTTAAGAAAGCCGTCAATACCGTCCTCGGCGATTATTTCGTGGAGCAGTCTACCCTCTGCCTCCTGAATGAGCAGGTCGGAGTCCACAAATTTATATCCCAGCTTCTTGGCAAGCAGCACTCCTACGGTGCTTTTGCCGCAGGACGGCATTCCGACAAGCACGATGTTTTTTCTTTGCATATCAGCGCTCTACGTACAGCTCCGCCTCAAAGGGCAGACCGTACCAATGTGCGGGGTGGACGTCAACCGCTCGCAAAATACTGTTTTCGGTAAACTGCGCCGCTGCTCTGACAGACGGCAAAAATTCACCACCCGACGTAAGGCAAGCGCACAGCTTGGATGCGAAAACGTCCCCGCATCCGTGCAGAAAGGCGTCAACGTAAGGATATACCTCCACTGCGCGCTCGGCACTTTCCCGCTCCGCGCCAACGTAGCCTATCTGACCATTCGCACGCATTTCGGGTGTCTGCACGCCCGTGATGACTGCGTTTTTACAGCCAAGCGCAAACAGGCGCTTAAAGCAGAGGTCCAGTCCGCCCTCCGCACTCTCTATCTCCCCCACGGTCATATCCGTCAGGAACGCCGCCTCGGTGATGTTGGGCGTGATAACGTCCGCCACAGCGCAAAGCTCACGCATACGCCGCGCGTATTCAGCGGTAAAGGCGGGATACAGCCGTCCGCCGTCCCCCATTACGGGGTCGACGAGGATAAAGCGGTCGTCGGCAAGGAAATCAGCGGCGATATCAAGTGCGATATCTATCTGCTCCGTTCCGCACATATATCCCGTGTAAAGTCCGTCAAACCGTATGCCCTCCCGTTTCCAATGGGCGAGAATAGCCCGCATGTCCTCGGTCAGCACTCGGACGTGATAGCCCTCAAAGCCGCCCGTGTGGGTAGAAAGCAGAGCAGTGGGCAGAGTTACTACCTCCACGTTTTCGGCGCTTATGATGGGAAATGCGACGGTCAGCGAGCATTTGCCGAAGCAGGACAGGTCGTTGACCGCAAGCACACGCTTTTGTATCGGGTTTCCATATATTTTTTTATCGAAATCCATAATTCCTCCGATATTATCTTTAACAACGTAAATTATATATCAAAACGCGAAAATTGTCAAGGTGTTTGGGGAATTAGAATATCACAATTTAAATCACCGTGAAGTAACAGTCACAAAGCGTATTTTGCAATATTGAAAATGACTTTACCCTTTTTCTCAGCATAACGGTACGTGTCGTATGCCCCTCCCCATTCGTGCTTTACAAATGCGATTACGTAATCGGATTTTTCTACCATATATCTGTTTCGATATATTATAGCGAATCTGCGGGGCTTACCTTCTATTTCTGGATAGATCATCGCATCATATTTTTCTATGCTCAAGCCCTTTTTATTATCCAAATACGGGGAAACATATATCAGCGATATATTGCTATGGATTTTCTTATACTTTTGACAACATTCGTATGCAAAATCATCAAAATTACCGTAACCACCCAAATACATATCAACATGCTCATCGCTTATGATGCTATCTAAAATATCAAACATTCTTTGCTCGTATTCGCCTGCATTTATAAAATCAGAATGCCCGCTAAATGTTATAACCACATTATCACCCTCCTTATGTAGATATACCTACATATTATATCACGCTTGCCATATAAAATCAATGTGATATGTAGGCGCACCTTCTTATAATTTTATAAGAATATTGGTACAATGTATACAATAAATCTTATGGAGGTGTGATATGACTGTCAATGATGCGGTTGCCAAGCGGGTCGCGAAGCTCTTGAAGGAAAAAAATATGACGCAGTACCGTCTTGAACAAGTATCGGGTGTACAGCACGGTAGCATGCAGTGTATCATGAACGGACGAAACAAGACCGTTACGCTCAGCACAGTCATTATGCTCGCAAGCGGTTTTGAAATGTCGCTCTCCGAATTTCTTGATGACGAAATTTTTATGCCAGACGATCTTGAATTAGAATAACACAAAAACCTTACCGCAATTTTAGATGGGGCTGTCGCAAATGCGACAGCCCCATCGGCTGTTTTATTTAATAGCTTGTAAATCCTGCGTCATCAAGGCTGACTCCCGAGCGTGTAAAATCACGCGACCAGTTCTTACACAGATATGCAAGCATTGACGAAGCCAGCTTTCGTGCGTTTAGTATTGCCGTTGTGCCTTCTATCTCACTGTCCGTATATGTAAGCAGTGTATCCGCCTCGAAATCGGGGGCGTAGACAGTACCTGCCATGATACTCGTATCGTTGATATTGGTAAATCCCCAGATATATGTATCTTCTGACGTCGCATCTACAATCAGTACGAACAGATCGCCGTTTTCATTTGCCACCATTATATCCACCTGTTCGTTTTCCACGTTGTATATAGCAGCGCGTGCCCATGTCTGAGAGGACACCGTTGACTCTCCAAGCTCCAGCGTATACGTTTTTTCCGTTCTGTCGTATTCGCCGTTTTTCTTTATGTATTTTTGAAGCTTAAGATACACACCTGCTTCCTTTTCCGCAAGTTCGCTCAGCGTCAGCGAATTACCGTATTTCAGATTATCAAGCTCGGACACAGCTACGGCGAAATTAAGATTCTGCGAATCCTGCACCGTCCAGGTGTTGATACCGATTATCTCGCCATACGCATTGACGAGCGGTCCGCCCGAGTTACCCGAGGAGATCGCCGCGTCGTGCTGGACATAGGTGACGTCCTCAATAACACGACCCTCCTGCGTGATGATACCACGCGAAAAGGTAGATGTAAGTCCCTGAGAGCTTCCGATAGCATATACGGATTTGCCCACTCCGTGGCTCTTATCGCACAGCGGCAGAACGGTCAGCTCATCAGCGTCGATCTGCAGAACCGCAAGATCAATCGTCTTGTCGTAAGCCAAAACCTTTTTAACCTCGTATTCCTCCTCGTTCAGCGTGACCGTTGCAGAATACGCGCCATCTATAACGTGGTAGTTGGTGACGATCCTTCCGTCCTCGCTGTATACGAAGCAGGAGCCGAGCGTATATTCCGCGCCCTTCGAATCGTAGGTCAATATCTCACCGACGGAATTTTTGGCAAGCTCGTATACCTCGTTTGCGTCCTGCTCTTTCAAAACATACGTTTCGACGTTGGTTTCCTCACAATTCTCGCACACGTATTCTATGCTTCCGATATCGGTGCAGCCTGCAGGCGTTGACTCGACCTCAACATAAGCATGCTCCAGCTTTTCGCCCTTGGTCTTTTTACATACCGAGCATTTTTTCGGGGACTTGCAGGTCGCGTCCTTCCAATTATGTCCGCGCTCCTCACCCTTTGTTTCTCCGCATTTGGTGCAGGTCTGCGGGTCAGTACAGCTTGCGTCCTTCCATTCGTGGTCGCAACCGGTTTCGGAGTCGGTCGTGTTCTCCGGACTGTTAGGCATATTGGTGAGATCGCATGCTGACAAAACGAACAGCATAACGCACAGTCCGACAGCCATCAGCAATACCGATAACGAAAGCTTAATTTTTCCCATTTTTCCCTCCATACATGTACTTGACAAAATGCATACCTTACACGTTACCATTATACACGCAAACCGCAAAAAAGTCAAGATGATTTTTATTTACACGGCCCATCCGACGTAATATTCCAGCCACGCTCCACCGTCTGCTGACATTATAAACTTGTACGTGGGGTAAAAGTCAACACTTTTTTTCATTTTTACGGTTTATTTATAAAACGTGGAGCAGGCGTTACCTGTTCCCTTTTATATTTAAGAATATACGGCGGTATACGTGCCGTCCGACGATATGGAAATTTCCATAATGCGCGACGTGCTGACGCTCTCTCCCGCGCTGTTTTCCCAATGACTGAACGCAAGCGTTCCGTTAGTTTCGGGGGCGGTGAGCGTTACTAATGTTTCAGCCTTATAAAATCCTTCCGCCGTACCGTCGGCAAGAGTGCCGCCTACAACGGTGATCTTATACGCCTCGGCGGTAGCCAGCCAGTCCGTTCTGTATCCGAAATATGTCTGCGCCGACGCACCGTAGGTGAGCATATTGCCAAGCAGCTCAAGCAACTCCGTGCTACCCGTTGCCTGAACATCGTGGACATACTGCGCTACGCTGAATTGCTTGACTGAGCCGTATGAAATGGAATCCTCTCCTTCAACGTATGCGCGAGCATAGAAAATATCCGTCATTTGCTTTGCCGATACACCCATAAGGTCATAGACGTAATAGGTGACGCCGCCTATAAGCTGCTGTCCGACGTAGGTGATAGTCTGACTTTGCGTGCCAAGGACATAGTCACTCTGCGAGGTGTATCCCGCCGCATCAGACTCCGTCCATATAAGTATCTTTATCGCTTGCGGATCGTAGCTTCCCGCCTTGATTCCATACTTGATAACCGTGCTGTCACGCAAGGATATATTACATTTTTCAATGTTAAGCTCCGCATTCACAGGATCGGCGGCTTCTGTTTCCGATTCTGTTGCCGACTCTGTTTCCGGTTCTGTTGTAGGTGCTTCGGTGGCAGGCGGCTCGGGCTCAGGCTCGGTGGTGATAACTACCGATTGAACAGTGACCGTAACGCTGTCCATTCTTACCTGACCTCCACTAAGAACCACGGAGTAGGATTCAACGGCCTCGGCAAAGGTTACGGTAACGGCTTTTCCATCCGCGGTTGTGTCTGCTCCTATAGAGCTTGCAAGCGCGGTCGCATAGGCAGCAGTGTTACAGTTGAACACTATCTCGGTAATACTATCGCCTGCTTCAACAGTAACGGTACTGTTTTTGTAAAAGCGCACGGGGTTGGAATAATCGGCAACATTTGATCCTGCTCCTTTGTCGTTAGTAACGGTAATTCCGTTTTCCTCCCAGACCTGCTGTGTAGTTGAAAAGGCAGTGCGCTTGTCTGTACTGTCAAAAGTCAGAGTGGCGGTTTCTGTAACGATCTCAGTATTGCCGCTGTCGGGAGCTAATGCTTCCGTTTCCGACTCAGTCGCGGGAACGGTAGTCGTAGCGGTTGTGGTAGTTTCCGTACTTGTGTCATTACCGCCGGCAATTCCCGAAGGAGTCACCATATTTGCAGGCACTTCCCTGCCGAATAGCAGCCAAGCGTATTCGGGATAGTCAACGAATACGTTTCTCGTGCCCGTGATGGACTGAACTGCGTCGTTACGTCCCATTTCCCACGTGTCAACGGGGTCCTCCTCCATCCATTCAAGCAGAACGTCAAGATTTTCGATCGCGCCATCCGTGCCCCACATAGTGTCCGCAGTTTCCCAACGCACGTACATATACAGCACGAGGCGCGCGCAGTCGCCGCGAATGCTTTGTCCGTTTTTATCGGGATCGTAATAAGACTCGCTGATACCGTATGCGGTATTGCCACGGCTGGAGTTTTCGGAGGGATCAGCGGGGCGAAGCTGCATTATATCTCCGATCTGCTCGGACGACGTCAGCTTGCTCTTAGGCCACATGTGCTCCTGATTCCATACACTGCCGCTGTTCCATTCGCTTGTTTCCATTGTTCCGAGATACAGAAGCGAGACCTGTGTCAGATCACTCTTTACGCAGTCGGCATATTTATAAAAATCGCGGACGTTTTGACTTCCGTCGTAGTAGGTATAGAAGGTATGCGCATTAGCCATCACGTCGTGCAGTGCGCCGTACAAGGCACTGCTATCCGCGTTTGACTGCGTTGTGCCGCCTGCGTTTTGGGACATTACAGAGTAAGTACTATTGCCCGTATAGAAATTTTGTGCGTAGGTGGAGAGGAATACACAATCCTCATCTCTTGCGCCCCAGTTGGCTATATAGCCGTTACTTGTGACGTATACGACGTCAGCTGCGGAGTCGTAGCCCGTGCCACCGACAACGGCGGTTTCGGCGAATACGTACGTCGAAAACAACGACAAAAGCATTGCTCCTATAAGCAGTAATGCGGGGGCGATTTTGCTGAATTTTCTCATAACGTCCTCCTTAAATTTAGATCCACTCGCCTTGATCCTTATCGTCGTCGATAAGTGGGCTGGTGGTAATAACGTCTGCCGCGCTAAGCTCCAGAATCTCAATTATGCACGGCTCGTAGGCTTCCTTACTGTAAGATTTCATTTTCTCGCTCCTTGATGTTAGCTTATTAAAATGAATTACGACCTTGAGACGGGTACGTCTGTATATTTTCTGACAGTGGCAAGTATATCCTCAATCTCCTCTGCCGTAAGGGTACGGAATACACGGGACTCGTTGCCGAGAGCGACGTTCTTGCCCTCGCCCAGCGAGTGGTAGGGCTCTATCTCAATCCCCTTCACGCTTGCAAGGCTGTTTGCAAGCTCGGCAATTCCACGGTAATGCTCGGCGCGTGCGTTGCACTCGGGGACTATCGGACAGCGCAGGATAATATCCTTGCCGAGGCTGTCGATAAGTCGCAGATTTTCAAGAATGATCACGTTATCCACACCCGTAAAGCTTTGGTGAAGCTGTGCGTCAGTTTCCTTGACGTCAAACAAAAACAGGTCGGTATACTCGGCTATCTGCCCTACTCTGTCCTTAGGCGCAAAGCCGCAGGTTTCAATGGCGGTATGTATCCCATTTTCGCGGGCGCGCTTCAGAATTTCAAGTGCGAAATCCGCTTGATACAGCGGCTCTCCGCCCGAAAGCGTCACGCCGCCGCCCGAGGTTTCGTAGAACACCTTATCTCGAAGCACCTCCGTTATCACCTCGTCGACAGTGACCGTCCTGCCGCAGACTCGCCTTGCGTCGTTATAGCAAACGAAGCTGTCGTCGGCATCCTTGCATCTTCCGCAGCCGCGGCATTTATCGGCATAAAACATTACCTGCCGCTCGGAGCTTTGGCTTTCGGGATTGTGACACCACAAGCAGTGCAAGGGACAGCCCTTGAAAAACACGGTGGTGCGTATACCCGGTCCGTCACTCGTGCAAAACTTTTGTATATCAAATATTTTTCCGTTCATAACTCACCGCTCAATACGCTGTTCTGTTTATTACTGCGAGCTGCTGCCATTCGGGCAGGCTTATGAAATACTCCGAAAATCCGTACAGACGCACCGTAAGCGTCGGATATTTTTCGGGGTGCGCCATAGCGTCCTTCAGCTCTTCCCTGTTAAGCACGCTAATGCCCACGTGGAATCCGCCCATCTTGAAATACGAAAGCACGAGTGCTTCGAGTATTTCTGGCGACTGTCTTTGTCCGAAGGTCAGGTTAAGTCCACCCGTGGCAGCGCGGTCAAACGGGAGCTTTGAAATGCTATGCAACAGCGCCGTAATTCCGCTCTTATCCATACCGTAGGTAGGCGACTGATTTTCCGAAAAAGGTTGCCCTGCCAGCCGTCCGTCGGGCGTTGCGCCTATGCCGGACGCCCACACGTTATCTCTTTCAAGAGAGTAAAATCCGCCGATAGCGAAGAAATTATCCTTGAGCGTCAGCTCATCGACTGCGTCAAGGAAGGTATTGCCCACAAGCGCAGTGTATCCGTCCGCGTCACTGTCGTTGCCGAAGTGAGTCATGGCGAGTATCTCACCGCGCAGCTCCTCGTGACCTTCAAAATTATTTTCGAGAATATTCATAAACTCAGCGTAAGATATTCTCTTGTTCTTAAACACCAATTTGTCAAGCACCATAAGCGAATCTCCAATCGTTGCAACGCCGGGGCAGAAGTAATTCAGCGCGTTGTAAGGAGAAACTCCCGAATCGGGATACTTGCACGCAACGGCACTGTCCGACAAAAGCAGGCAGTCAAACACGAATGCCTGACGGTGACCGCCAATTCTTTTTTGCTCCAGGTCGGCGTATCTTTGCATACCCTCGCGGAGCTTGGATCGAAAATCGGCAAGAATACCGTCAACGGATTCGTAGCTTCCCGATTTTATCACTTCGAGGAACATCTGCGGGGCGGCAGCAAAATACTCACGTCTGAAGCTGTGGTAGTTGAAATCAAAGGTACAGCACGCAGAATAGGTATGATTTTTTGCCACAGATGGCTCAACACCCTTGTTTATCAACGCGCGTACCACAAGGTCATAATTGTATATGTTCATCTTGTCGGTAAGCGCTTCGAGTGCCGTGAACACAGCGTGGTTAAAGTCTGCGTCGGCGCTCGGACTCAGCAGTACGGTTATCTGCGGTTGAGCCATATTGTTTATTATTGCGGCACGAAGCACGGCACGGGACAGCTCATTAGGATGCTCCCCGCCGATATTTACGTACTGCTTTGAGGCTTGCGGCAAAATAGGCTTTATGTTGTAGTTATGAGTAGCCCTCCCGCATATCTCGTTTGTTTTCATAAAGAAGCCTGCGAGCAGCTCGTCAAGCTCATCAGCCGTCTTGCCCGCCTTGAGCGCCTGTCTGTAATACGGAAGCATATACTCGTCAAATCTTCCAAAGGCGTAATCGCGGCTGCCCACGTAGCAGCTTGCCACCAAATTTACAAGCCAGATGCTTTGCAGGGCTGAATAAAAGTCGTATGCGGGCTCAAACGGAACGCGAGCAAGCGCCGCCGCCATTTCCGCATTTCCCACACGCTCCGCTTCAGCCGAATAGCGCGCGGCAAGATTGCGCACAGCCATAACGACGATTTCGGCGTTATGTGCGAATTCAAGTGCGTCGGTGGTATTTATCTTTGCAGCGTTTGACTTTATCTCGTCAAGTATTCCGCCAAGACCCACCTTGAGCAGTTTGGCATAATCGGGGTTCATGTGTCCCGTGGAAAAAAGCAGCCTCGACGGAGAGCATACACCCTCCTCGGGCAAGCCCTCCACCATTCTGCCTGCAAAGTAATCACAGTCGAGAACGGGGGTAGACACCTCCGCGAGCAGCTTTGCCAAAATGACAGCATAGCGGTCGCCGGACGTATAATCAGCCATCTCGGCTTCAAGGCGGGTCAAAATTCTGTCGCGCTCTATAAATGCGGCTGAATTGTCACTTTCAAATATTAATTTTCTAAGTTGTTCAAGCTTTGTCATTGACTGGCTCTCCTTGCACGGTTATTCAGTTTAAGTATAACATTTTCGCGAGGGTCTGTCAATGATTTTTACCTAAAAAAGCAAAAAAGATATTTATGAGGCAAAAGGCAATATCACCGTCATAAGTGATATTGCCTTCCTTTGAATCAAGAAAATAACACATATTTTTTGCTATTTTAGGTTGACAATATCCTAAAATTTGTGTATAATAACAGTGTAATTTCAAAAGGAGGTATTAAAAATGAATTTGAACACCCGCCAAATCGTTTCAATTTCCGAGGCGAACCAGAACTTTTCCCGTGTGGCGAGAATGACCGATAAGCACGGCGAGCTTTATATTTTCAAAAACAACAAGCCCAAATATAAATTGGTGGATATCGAGCAGGATACTACAATAGAAATGACCGACGACGAGAAGATCGACTTTGTAGCGGCGCGTATTCTCAAACTATACCGCCCCGCCTTTGAGGAGCTTGCAAAATGATTAAGTTTAGTCAAGAAAAAGTGCTTTTGCTACACAAGCTTATCACCGAGGAAACGGGCGGCGACACGAATGTGCGTGATATTACTCTCCTTAACAGCGCGCTGGAATCGGCGTTTGCAACATTTGATGGAAAGGAACTTTACCCCACAAAACAGGAAAAGGGTGCACGCCTCGGGTTTGCGCTTATTTCCAATCACGCTTTCGTGGACGGAAACAAGAGAATAGGAATGTATGTTCTCCTCACGTTCCTTGAAACTAACGGTATCAAGCTCCGCCCCACCAACGCCGAGGTCGCGCGTGTCGGTCTTGCCGTCGCGGCAGGCGAGATGAAGTATCAGGAATTGCTTGAGTGGATTTTGGAAAATGAGGCAATTTGAACCGATAACCCGATTGTTTACTGCATACGAAATTATTATAATTTATTCGAATAATTAAAATTATTTGCAAAAGGCAATATCACCGTCACAAGTGATATTGCCTTCCCTTTTTGTTGACAAGATTTTTAAATTCGTGTATAATAAATTAGAGTTATCGCGCTTTCATCTGTGTGAGCATATTGTCGATAAAAATTCCGTAGCCCGTGGTGGGATCGTTTATCATAACATAAGTAAATTGATGATACCTACACCTCAAAGTCCTCAACACTCAGCTAAATATAGCGGAAAAAGCCCATATTTCGGTAGATTTGAGAGCGAATTGACCTGTTCAGTTCGCTCTCTTTCTATTT
>SVQX01000036.1 GCA_015065065.1 Oscillospiraceae bacterium | reverse complement strand
AAAGCCTCAATATCGTTTGCGCCGTGGCGGAGTTGAGGTCATAGGCGAGGACGATATTGAGGCTTTGGCGGCTACCGCAAGTGAAGACTCGCCCGTCAGTGTGTTCGTAAGGGCACACGGTATGACGGCGGCAACGGAGGCAAAGCTTGAAGCCTGCGCAAAGAAAAATGAACATTTCAGATATATCGACTGCACCTGCTCTTACGTCAAAAAGATACACAAGATCGTGGCAGAGCAGTGGGAGATCAGCCGACGCGTGGCGTCAGGGGAGAGTGATGACAGTGAGCGTATGCTGCTGGTCCTCGGCTCCGAGGCGCACCCCGAGGTGGTCGGATTTTTCAGCCGCTTCGAGGGAGAAAAATACGTTTTCGCTTCAGCCGCAGAGCTTAAAGCGGCGTACACGTCGGGAAAGCTTGAAAATATAGGCAAAAAGATACCCGTTTTGGTGGCGCAGACCACATATAATCTTGAAGAATGGAAAAATACTAAAAAAATTCTTGAAAAATTCCATATATGTTCATTTATTTTTGATACAATATGTAGTGTTACGGAATCACGGCAGACAGAGGCGGCTTGCCTTGCACGCGAATGTGATGCTGTTATCGTTATAGGGGGGCGGGAAAGCTCAAATTCCGCCAAGCTGTATTCGATATGCAAGAGCATTTGCGCTGACAGTGTATGGATTGAGTCGGCGGAGGAGCTGCAAAACAAAATTCCGTTTACCTGCCAAAAGGTAGGGATCGTGGCAGGCGCATCAACGCCCCGCGATATAATAGAGGAGGTTACAAACAAAATGAACGAACAGTTCGAAAATTTCGAGGAATTACTCGAAGCATCATTTCAGACATCAAATTCATTAAATACAGGAGATACCGTGACCGGCACTATCACAGCCATCAATGCCGGCGAGATTCAGCTTGATCTTGGCGCTAAGGTTACAGGCGTTATCAAGCTCGACCAGATAACCGACGATCCCGGTGCGAAGTTGGATGAGATGTTCAAAATCGGAGATTCTGTGGAGGCGTTCGTTATCCGTGTCAGCGATGTCGAAGGCTTCGCTACACTTTCCAAGAAGCGTGTTGACGCCGACAAGAATTGGCAGAAGATCGTAGACGCTTGCGAAAATCACGAGAACCTTGAGGGCAAGGTAGTTGAGGTTACCCGTGGCGGTGTTGTGGCATCCGTTGCCAACAACCGCGTATTTATTCCCGCGCGCTTTACGGGCGTTCCCCGTGACGGCGATCTTTCCACTCTGGTAGGACAGAACGTTACTCTCCGCGTTATCGAGGCGAAGGATAAGAGAGGCGCAAAGGGCTCTATTACCCTCGTGCTTCGCGACGAGCGCCGCGCACGTGAGAAGGAATTTTGGGCAAATATCGAGGACGGCAAGGTTTACACCGGTGTTGTTAAGAGCATGACCAGCTACGGTGCATTCGTAGATCTCGGCGGTGTTGACGGTATGGTACATACCTCCGAGCTTTCCTGGAAGCGCATTAAGTCTCCCGCAGAGGTAGTTTCTATAGGTCAGGAGATCACCGTTTACGTTAAGAGCTTCGACGTTGAGAAGAAGAGAATTTCTCTCGGCTACAAGACCGAGGAGATGAACCCCTGGAACATCTTTGTAGGTCAGTACAATCTCGGAGATGTTGTTTCGGTTAAGATCGTAAGCCTTATGCCCTTCGGTGCATTTGCAGAGATCATTGACGGCGTTGACGGACTTATCCACGTTTCCCACATCACCGACCACAAGATCGGCAAGCCCGCAGACGTGCTTGAGGTTGGTCAGGTGGTTGACGCTAAGATTGTTGATATCAATATGGAGAACCAGCAGGTCAACCTTTCCATTCGCGCACTCATTGAGGAGGCTCGTGCAGCTGAGGAGGCTATGCCCGTTGAGGAAACCGCTGACGAGGTAGTCGTAGAGGACGCTATCGAGGAAGTAGTTGAAACTCCTGTTGAGGAGTAACATAAAAAATCCCGCATTCTTAGAAATGCGGGGTTTTTTATATTATTTTACAAGCATTTTCGCGATAAGCGTTCTATGCACCTTCATAGCGCCCGTGGGGCAAAATTCCTGACAGCAAAAGCATTTTATGCAAAGGGAACGGTCAATGATCGCTTTTTTGTCACGAATGGTTATTGCCTTGGAGGGGCAAATGTCGCGGCATTTGCCGCAGCCCACGCAGTCCTTTCCTTGAAGCACGGGGCGGGATTCAAGCAACCGGCGAAGCACCGACGATATCCATTTTCCGTGGGAGTCAAACAGCATGCCGTGACGTACTGCGATATTCTTGTAGTCCTTTACCGCGTAGCCGTCAAGTGAGCCCTCCCCGCATATACATACGCCGACGCCGTCGGCGCTGTCGGGAATAAGTCTGCGCTGCCGAGCCGCCAGCAGGGTAGGGACGGAATCACATTCAAGCGATATCAGCTTCGCGCACACGACGTCAAGAACGTGCGGTGAGGTGCAAGCCGCCAGCACTCCGATATGTCGGGGTGTGCCCTTGGTTGGCCCGTTGCCCTCCATTCCCTCAATGGCGTCAACTATACAAAGAAGCGTTTTGTCCGCAAAATATTCGTCAATATCCACCAGCATATTTGAAAAATCGGGCATATTGGGGAAGCGGAAATGGTATTCAGGCTTCATAGTGCCGGGAATAACTCCGAACATGTTTTTTGCCGCTGCTGACATTCCCATCATGCCGTGGGATTTCAGCTTTGAAAAATTTATAATGAAATCGCATTTGTCAAGCCACGAGGTGTAAGTAAAGGTCTTAAGCACCGCCGCGCCCCCAAACACGGCATCTGCCTGTCCAAAATCGTCGTTAAGGACAGCACCCGCCTCCACAGCCGCGACCATTCCCGTAGAATTATAAACGTGGTTGAGAAACGCCTCGGTGTAAAGTCCCCCGGGGCTGTCGCCTATAATGACGTTTGCTCCGCGCTCCCTCAAGCGGCGCACAAGGGCGCAAATAAGCTCGGGATGCGTGGTCGCCGCCTTGTCGGGCGCAAGCGCGCTTACGAGGTTAGCTTTAATTCCCACCGTCATGCCCGCCCGAATTTTAGAGAGAGCTGAGGATAGCTCCTCCGAGTGGAGCAATATGTCAAGAGCGGCGGCTACCGTGTCGTATTCGTAGCTGTCGGCGGGGGCGATGTATACCGTCGGGTAGACGGAAATATTATTGTTTTCCATATTAATCTCCATTCCGCCGCTTTGCGGCGGCACAAATGTCGTTTGAAATTCGACCGTGTCGTTTGGACAAATATGGACCTCGTCCATATTCAGGTCGAATTTAGGCGTGAAAGGGGAACATTGGGCTTCAGCGCTCCAATCTTTCACGCTGCGTGCCTCCCGAAAATGAGTATGCAAAAATCCGCCCAACCGATATAGGGGAAGGGCGGATCCTTATTTATCCTTTAGCCGTTAGACTAAAATCAGTCAGCGATGAAAGGAAGCAGAGCTGCCTGACGAGCGCGCTTGATAGCGGTGTTAAGCTCTCTCTGGTGCATAGCGCAGGTTCCGGACATACGGCGGGGCTGGATCTTGCCGCGCTCGGTAATGAACTTGCGAAGCTTTGCGGAATCCTTGTAATCAATGAACTGTACCTTGTCTGCACAGAAGATGCAAACCTTTTTTCTTCTGCCGCGGTTGAACGGACGAGCCGGACGAACGGCGTTTTCTGTCTTCTCCATTATATAAGACCTCCAAAAATTTTAATTTGTGTCATCGACGGTGCGCCTTTATCAGAAGGGCAGATCGTCGTCGGTTTTGATCTCTTCAAACTTGGGTGCTGCTGCGGGCGAAGAGTAAGCCGGTGCAGCGTAAGGATCAGCGGACGCCATTCCTGCTCCGTCCTGAGCGCCACGGCTCTCGACGAAGTTAACGTCCTCCGCGATAATGTCAGTCATATAGTGCTTGACACCCTGCTGGTCAGTCCAGCTGCGGTTCTGAATGCTTCCGCACACGCAAATTGCCGAACCCTTGCGGAAATACTTTGCCACGAACTCGGCGGTGTTGCGCCAAGCGGTGACGTTGAAAAAGTCAGCCTCGGACTGCTGCTGCGAATCACGGGAGTTGAAGCGGCGGTTCACAGCGATTCTGAAGGAAACTACGGCAATACCGCTCTGAGTCTGCTTCAGCTCAGGGTCAGCAACCACGCGACCTGCCAGGATAACCTTGTTCAAATTAAGGGACATGTTGAACCTCCTTGGTGTTTTTCGTGAATTTGTGAGGATTACTCGTTGTCAGCGGTAGCCTCTGCAGCAGGCTCTTCTGCTACGACAGCTTCCTCAACCACAACCTCCTCAGCAGCTGCTTCTTCAACAGCGGGAGCTGCAGCCTTTGCTACGGGCTCATGCTCAAGTCTGAGAGTGAGAGATCTCATGATGTTCTCGTCGATGTTGAACAGACGCTCAAGCTCTGCGGGGAACGAAGGATCGCACTTGAAGGTGCATACAACGTAATAGCCCTCGGGCTTGTCGTTGATGGGGTATGCCAGACGGCGACGGCCCCACTGAGCGACCTCGATAACAGTCTCGGAGTTTGCGGTGATAAGATTCACAAACTTCTCGACGGTTGCCTTTGTTGCATCCTCACCGCCGGTAACGTCGGCAATGAAGAGGCACTCGTAAAAGTTTTTGATTTTTTCCATGTTTGTAACCTCCCTATGGACATTTAAGACCGCGCATATAGATTTACGCAGTAAGGAGACGGCGCGCATAAAAATTTGCGCAGACCGTACCGAATAGATATTATACCATAAATTTACCCCTTTGTCAAGCACAATTTCCCACTTTTTTGTGTATATATTTCATGAAAAGATATAAAAACGCCCTACCAAAGCAGGGAAAAAGGTATAAATTCATATTTGGGTATAAAATGCACACTGCGTACATATATTTTACCGACGCAAAGTATATGGGAGGTTTTTATATGTCTGAACATTCGATCTACAAGGACATCGCACAGCGGACAGGCGGAGATATTTACATAGGAGTCGTAGGGCCTGTGCGCTCGGGAAAGTCAACCTTTATTAAACGGTTTATGGAGTCGCTGGTGCTTCCGAATATCGGAGAAGGCTACTCCCGCGAGCGCGCACGCGACGAGATGCCGCAGTCGGCGGCGGGCAAGACGGTAATGACCACTGAGCCGAAATTTATCCCAGATGAGGCGGTCACCATCAACCTTGACGACGTTGCTACCATGCGCGTCAAGATGATAGACTGCGTTGGCTATATCGTCCCGGAGGCACTCGGTACGGTGGAGGACGGTCAGCCGCGAATGGTACGCACCCCTTGGAGTGACGAGCCGATGCCCTTTGTTGAGGCGGCAGAGATGGGAACGCATAAGGTCATTACCGAGCATTCCACCATAGGTATGCTTATCACCACCGACGGCAGTATCGGCGAGATCTCGCGCGACAGCTACGTTGAGGCTGAGGAGCGCGTTGTAAACGAGCTGAAGGCACTTGGAAAGCCCTTTGCCATGATACTCAATTCCGCTCGCCCAACGTCGGACACAGCTATCGCTTTGGCGTATGAGCTTGAAGCAAAATACGGTGTACCTGTCGCGCTCGTGTCCTGCCTTGACCTTGACGCGGAGGATATACGCCACATACTTGAGCTTGTGCTTCACGAATTCCCTGTGGCAGAGGTAAGAGTGCGCCTGCCCGAATGGACTACCGCCCTTGACCCCACCCACCGCATACACACCTCGCTCATCTCCAAGCTGCGCGAGGCGGCAGACAGAGTAAAGAAAATAGGCGACATCCACGGCGCGTTTGCGGATTTTGCGGAGAATGAATACGTTGAGCGCGCAACGGTGGACGAGGTAGATCTTGGCAGAGGCTGTGCTACCGTGTCGCTTCATATTGCACGCGACCTCTACTACAAGGTCATCAGTGAGCTGACGGGCTTTGAGGTGGACGGCGAGGAGGAGCTTATTTCACTGCTGCGTGACCTTGCGGCTACCAAGTCGGAATATGACCGCGTATCGCAGGCAATACGCGACTGCGACGAGCGCGGCTACGGTATCGTTATGCCCGACGCCTCGGATATGAGCATGGAGGAGCCGGAGATCGTCCGACAGGCGGGCGGCTACGGAGTCAAGCTCCGTGCATCTGCATCCTCCATTCATATGATACGCGCAAATATTCAGGCGGAGATAAATCCTATCGTGGGAAGCGAGGAGCAGTCGGAGGATCTCGTGCGCTACATGCTGCGTGAATTTGAGGAGGACCCGCAGAGAATATGGGAATCCAATATGTTCGGCAAAAGCCTTTACGAGCTGGTGGGTGAGGGAATACACTCAAAGCTGGAGCATATCCCCGAGGCATCAAGGCAAAAGCTGTCCGAGACCTTGGAGCGTATTATCAACGAGGGAAGCAGCGGACTTATCTGCATACTGCTCTGAGGCGTACTTGTAAATTTTTCTGCATTTTACGAAAAGAGTCGAAAAAATCTTCACCTCCCCTTGCAAAAGAGAAAAATATGTGTTATAATTGATTTAGTTAATAATTTTGCAGAGGTGTAAATATGAAGATAAACGTCAGGAAGCTCATACCTTGTATAATTGCGGCAAGCGCACTTACCTTTGTCGGCGGTATCCTTATTCTTATATTCGGTATCGCGGCGGCAGGCTCCTCTCTCACGAAGGTGCTGGTGGCTATTGAAGGCGTGCTTGCGATGCTCATAGGACTTATCTTGGCTTATGTCGTGCTTTTGGCAAGGGATAACGACGCTAACTTCTTCCTATACGACCGCAGAACAAGCAAGAACATCAAGCCGGAGGAGCTGACCTTCGAGCGTATCAACAGCCGTATGGGCTACTATATGTCGCTTATTTCAAGCTCGCAGGAGCAGATGTGGCAGAAAAACGTTCTCGGACGCGAGAACGACCGATTCGGTCCTAACGACGTGTATAAGCCGCTGGCGGCGTACAAAATGCTGTACGACCTTTCGGAGCTTGACAGAATGGAGTCCTGGGTGCTGTTCAACGAGGCGGATGCTGAGGTTATAGGCTCGCTTACCGCCGCACTGAAAATGAACGGCGAGGAGGAGATGTGCAGAACGCTTCAGTTCCTTTACGACGAGGCAATGGGTCCTGAGGACGTGGAGCGCGTGCGCGATTTCGTCATGGGTAACGCAAAGTACCTCCGCCGCCGTATGCAGAAATATATTCTGGATAACATTGAGTGGTTCTACTGATAAATGAGAAAAGTCCAAGGAGCGTGCTTGCTCTTTGGACTTTTTGTATATAAAAATGGACGTTTTTTCGTGCAAAAACACAACGCCAAAATACCTGAATATGTGTTGACAGCCAAGGGAAAATATGCTATACTTTCGGCAAAGGCAGAGTTCTTTTAATATCCTTTTGGGGAGGTATGGTCATGAAAATAAAAGAATTTGACGGATTGGCGCTCGAATACGAGGACATAGCGGCGTACGGCGATGGATTCCGTGAGCTTCATAAGGTGAGCATCAGCGGAAGACTTGGACAGCGTATAAATATCGCGGCTGATTTTTACGGTGCAGCCTTCGTTATGGCAACGTGGGGAAATCGCGGCGTTGACGTTACCGTGTCCCTTTATAAGTGGCAGGAGAGCCTTGATAAGACCGTCGGTACGGCGCCTATTCTGAGCGAGCGGTATGAAAATGTTGCCGATAACGGCGTTGTCGGAGTTTACAGCGAAATTCCCGTTGCGGCAGGCGAGTATCTGTTGCTTGCAAGTGATGCTACGGGCATTATCGCGCCCTATTTTAACTCCTCAAACGCCGTGTCCAAGGGATATACTTATATCGGCGACGACGAATTTATCTCCGACCTTTGGGTAAGAGTTCGCTTTGCGGGCAAGGCACCCGAGGTACCCTTTCTCAAATGTGAGGGGCTCGTGGTGGATAAGATCGACGGCACTCACACACCGCTCGCAGAATACGAGATACCTGCCGATAGCCTTGTCTATACTCACGAGGTCATGCCAGACACGTGGGTGTTTACCGACGGGCTTGGACGCAGGTCGCTGACGCACGATGACGTCGGCTCACCGCGAGAGGACAAGACGGTCGCCATGTTTTATTGGGATTGGCATCTGCGCTACAACGGCGCGAAGGATGCGTTCAATATACAGGACTTTATCGCCGAGCATCCCGAGGCGCAAAACGACCCCAAGCACCCGGGATGGGATGACAGTCGGCTGTACTATTGGAATCAGCCCGTTTTCGGATACTATCAGACCCCCGATCGCTACGTTCTCCGCCGACATGCTGAAATGCTTGCAAATGCGGGCGTTGACGCTATATTTATGGATAACTCCAACCATATATACGCCTTTCGCGAGGGATATACGCCTCTTTACGAGGAATGGATAGACGCTATGGAAAGCGGCGGTGTGCGCTCGCCAAAGGTGTCCTATCATTTGCCAATGTGGCGCTCCGAAAAGAATACCCCCGCGCAGATAGAATTTTTCTACCTTGACCTCTACCGTTCAGGAAAATTCCACAAGCTGTGGTACTACCTTGACGGCAAGCCCATGCTCATAGGCTTCGGTCATTTTCTTGATACCGAAAACAATATAATGCATAAGGAGATGCAGAATTTCTTTACCTTCCGCCCGGGTGTTTCCCCATACGACGATCATCTCCGCCGTACTCCTGTGGAGCGCGCGTCCTGCTGGGGTTGGTCGGCAAGAACTCCGCAGACGCTTTACTATCGGGATAAGGAAGCCTGGGAACGCGGCGAGGTAGAACAGACCACCGTCAGCGTTGCGTGTAACTTTGATATAAATTGGCAGGGAATGTCCGCGATGAACGGCTTTACGGTCACTGGACGCTCATATACCACCGATTACTTTGACAGATATAAAAAAGAGGGCAGGGAGGCTACGAAGCACGGCTATCACTTCTCTGAGCAGTTAGAGCTCGCACTGAAAAACGATCCAAAGGTCATGTTCATCACGGGATGGAACGAGTGGACGGTGTCAAGACACGATAATTGGTGCGGTATTGATAACGCCTTTGCCGATCAGTTTATCGACGAGTTCAGCCGAGATATCGAGCCTACGCGCGGACCGCTCAAGGACCACTATTATTATCTGCTCGTCAACAGCGTGCGCAGATATAAGGGCGCGCGCCCCATACCTCTCCCAAGTGGCAAGAAAGCTATCGACATTTGCGGCGGCGAAGAACAGTGGCAGGATGTCAAGCCGTATTTTGCGGCTTATATCGGCAAGACCAAGCACCGTGACAGCTACGGCAGAGTTGGCATGGAAAGATACGTGGACGAGTCGGGCAGAAACGATATAATCGGCGCGCAGGTCGCAAGAGATGATGAATATCTGTATTTCAGAGCGGAGTGTGCGGATAATATCACCTCCGTAACGGATAAGCTGTGGATGAATCTGTATATCGACACCGACGGCGAATATAACGGCTGGGAGAGCTTCAATTTTGTCGTGCGCCCATCCGACGGTGGCGCGCTCGCGCTTGAAAGATTTACGGGCAACGGTTACAAGTCCGAAAAGGTCGCCGACGTTGAGCATTGCCTTGACGGAAAGTCCTTGACAGTCAAAATTCCCAAATCCTCACTCGGGCTTGGCAATAAATTCACCGTGAATTTCGCGTGGACGGATAACGTGCATGACCTCGGTGACACCGAGCGATTCACGGGCGAGATTCTGGAGTTCTATACCTCAGGCTGCGTCGCCCCCGGCGGTAGATTTAAGTATAGCTATATTGTTGAATAAATAACCGTAAAACCCCGCCGCGTCCATCAGGGAGCGGCGGGTAATTTTATGTTTCGTCCGTATGCAAAATGGTTGTATTGGACGAGATGTTGTTAGTGCGCTCGCACGCTCGCGCACTTGCGGAGTCCTGAATCGTATAACTTTTGTGATTAAAAAGCACACCACCGCAATTGCGGTAAAAAAATTTAACGGTCGAGATTCAGAACTCCCGTTTGCGCCAAAAGCTGACTTTATCCGAAAAAATCGGAGCGCAAACCTGCATAGTGCGCTCGCACGCTCGCGCACTTGCGGAGTCCTAAATCGTATAACTTTTGTGATTAAAAAGCACACCACCGCAATTGTGGTAAAAAAATTTAACGGTCGAGATTCAGAACTCCCGTTTGCGCCAAAAGCTGACTTTATCCGAAAAAATCGGAGCGCAAACCTGCATAGTGCGCTCGCACGCTCGCGCACTTGCGGAGTCCTAAATCGTATAACTTTTGTGATTAAAAAGCACACCACCGCAATTGCGGTGGTGTGCTTTTTAATGGCGGAGAGAGAGAGATTCGAACTCTCGGTAGGGTATTAGCCTACACACGATTTCCAGTCGTGCGCCTTAGACCAACTCAGCCATCTCTCCGTGTTTATAATCGCAGTGGCGGCTCACGACCTATGAATTATACCACAACAAAACTGATTTGTCAATAGCTTTTTTGAAAAAATTCCAATAATTATCGCGAAAAGTTGACAAATCTGCTTTCGCATTTTCCCCTCTGCGGCAAAAAACGCCGACAATATCTCCCTCCGGCGCGCCTTGAATATATTCCGACAAGCCGCACCTATTTACGATTTTTATCTCCAAGGCACGACAGCGTATGATGTTTGACAATTCCGAAAATGGATAAAATTCGACCTATTTACTGTATTTATATTCCGCATTTTTTTAGAAAGTAAGACCGAAACAGGAAAAATTAAATAAATAGTCGCAAAAAGTTAATAAAAAATCCACACATTCGGTTTTGTCCGTGGTATAATAAAAACAGAAAAAGAAAGTATGCTGACACATTGGCGTGATACGTGTTACAAACCCGCCTTATGTGTACGTTGAAGGATTAAAGCAACGATGGGTGTCGGAAGCCGTCTTAAACGGTCCGACGTCCGAGAAAGGGGACGGCTATGACGGCTGTGATCGACAAGAAAAATATATGCTCCGACAAATCGGGAAAGGGGAATGAGTTGCGCTTTGCATTCTGCGCCTTTGGCAGTGACGTTTGCACCGTGGTGGGCGCCGACCGCGTGTCGCCTGACGGTACGCTGAATATTCCCGAATACGCGCCCGACGGCAGGCGTGTCGTTGCCATTGCCGACTCCGCCTTCGAGGGTATGGAGCAGCTTGTAAGCGTGTCTGTTCCTGCTGGAGTCAAGACTATCGGACGCCGTGCGTTTGCGTTCTGCGCGTCCCTTCGCCGCGTTGAGTTTGACGAATGCTCGGCACTCACATCTATCGCTGCCCGCGCCTTCTGCGGCTGTGACCGTCTGGAGGAGATCAGCCTTCCCGATACGCTCGGCTTTTGCGGCGAGAAGGCGTTTGCCTACTGCACACGGCTGGTGGCTGTAAGCCTGCCGTCCGCACTGACGGAGCTACCCGCGGGATTGTTTGAGGGCTGTCGCGCTTTAGAGAGCGTGCATATTTCGGACAGCGTGCGCACCGTCGGAAGGTCCGCGTTTTCCGCTTGTGTTAGCCTTCGCGGTATAGTCCTGCCCGCAAGCGTTATGAGCATTGACGACTCTGCGTTTATGTGGTGCGAGCATCTTGACAGTGTTACTCTCAACAACCCGGAGTGCGAGATCTCGCCCTATGCGTTTTTTAACTGTGCCGAGCCTACGTTCCGTGTAGCTATTTAATTTAAATAAAAAAACGCCGCGCCCTTGCGATTGCAAAGGCGCGTTGCTTTTTATTGTACGCCGAGGGCGTAAAGTATCATGCTGACGGCAAGCGTGGTAACCGAGCCTGCCATAACTACGGCAAGCACCCACGCCATGATCCTCACGAACATAGATTTTTTACCTGACATTTCAATTCCTCACTTTTAGATCTTGAGCTGTTGGATATCGATATCCTTTTCCTCAAGCAGAGTTCCCGTTGCGGGGATCTTCAGCTTGCGGTAGCCCTTTGTATTTTCAAATTTACTCTCAAATTCCACGTGCGCCTCGCGCAGCTTTTGTCCCTTTTTGAGTGTCAGAAGTTGAACGCCCGACGAAGTGCGCGTTGCCTTTTGAGGAATGAGCGAGGATTTGATGAGTATTGCTCGCTCTGCGTTTGATATCATAAGAATGTCCACGGGTTTGGATGCCTTTTCGGCAAATACCGCGACGATAGGGGAGCTGTCGGAATAAGCGCCCGTCAGCTTACGGCGCGTTCCTTTAGTGGCGTATGCCGACACGGGGATACGCACGCCCTTACCGTTTTCAAACAGATAGATGAGATTTTCATTTTCGGGGTAGTCGTTACGTATCTGAATAAATATCGGCTTTTCTCCGTCGTCCATACCAAGCTTGGTGGGAAGAAAATCTCCGTTGTCGCCGCTCTTGAGCGGGCCAAAGGAGGATATCTTGGTTTTGTACGCCTGACATTTATCGGTGATTATCATCAGCTCGTCGTTGTTCGTGGCGTCAAAGAAGAACGCAACGCTGTCGGTTTCCTTGAGCAGCTTTTGCTCGGACGCTACGGGATTCATGCGTGGTGTGACAAGCAGCTTTTTGAAATATCCGTCGCGGGAGAGCATGATGCGCACGGGGAAGTTTTCCTCCTCCTCGTTCTCCTCAAATACGGGAATATTCTCCTCGCCGACGATCTGTGTTTTTCTCGGAATTCCGTGCTTCTTTTTGATTTCAAGCAGCTGGGATGCGATAAGTGCGCGGACCTTGAGGTCGTCGGAGAGAATGTCGATAATGTTCGCGATATCGTTGCGCAGTCCCTCCATTTCGGACACGCGGTGGAGGATATATTCGCGGTTGAGGTTGCGCAGCTTTATTTCCGCAATGTAATTTGCCTGTATCTCGTCGATGTCGAAGCCCTTCATCAGGTTGGGGATAACGTCCTCCTCCTTTTCGGTGCGGCGGATGATATTGATAGCGAGGTCGATATCCAGCAGTACCTTTGCAAGCGCTTCAAGGAGATGCAGCTTGTCCTTCTTTTTCTGAAGGTCAAATTCCAACTCGCGGCGCACGCACTTGTTGCGGAAGTCTATCCACTCCTTAAGTATTTCCTTAACTCCCATTTGACGGGGCGTTGAGTCGATAAGCACATTGAAATTGCACTTGAAGCTGTCCTCCAGGGGGGTGAGCTTATACAATTTAGTCATCAGCTTGTCGGGGTCAACTCCGCGCTTGAGGTCAAGGGTGAGCTTAAAGCCCGACAGGTCGATCTCGTCGCGGAAGTCGGTTATCTCGCGTATCTGTCCGCTTTTTACAAGATCGGAGATCTTGTCCATTATCTGCTCGATAGAGGTGGAGTAGGGAATCTGCAAAATGTCAATGCAGTTTTGCTCCTTATCGTAGCTGTAACGTGCGCGTACCTTTACAGAGCCTTGTCCAGTTTCGAAGATACTCAACATCTGCGCCTGATTGTAGATCAGCGTTCCTCCTCCGGGGAAGTCGGGGGCTTTGATAAGCTCCATGAGTCGCTCGGTGGAAACGCTCGGCTTTTTGAGCATGGCGATAGCGCCGTCGCACACCTCTGCGAGGTTAAAGGAGCATATATTGGATGCCATACCTACGGCGATACCGAGGTTGGGGGTGACGAGGACGTTAGGAAATGTGGTGGGGAACAGGACGGGCTCCTTCATGGTGCCGTCGTAGTTGTCCACCATGTCCACCGCGTTCTTGTCAATGCCGCTGAACAGCTCAGAGCAGAAGCCTTCGAGCTTTGCCTCGGTGTAACGGGGGGCGGCGTACTTCATGTTTGACGAATACTGCTTACCAAACGAGCCCTTGGAGTCAACGAAGGGGTGCAGGAGCGCCTCGTTGTCACGGGTAAGTCGTACCATGGTTTCGTAGATGGCTGCGTCGCCGTGTGGGTTGAGTCGCATTGTCGCACCAACGATATTTGCGCTCTTGGTACGTCCGCCTGTCATAAGTCCCATTTTATACATGGTATACAGGAGCTTGCGATGAGCGGGCTTGAAGCCGTCTATCTCGGGAATGGCTCGCGAGATGATAACGCTCATGACGTAGGGCATATAGTTTTTCTCAATGGTTTCGGTTATGGGTTGGTACAAGACGGGGGCAGGGGGCGCTTCTTCAACTATGGGTGTCTTCTTTTTCTTAGCCATTTTCAAACCAATCCTTCATAATTAATCGTCGTAAAAGCGGGAGTTATTTTTCGAGCCGCAGTACCGTGTGCGCGGCGGCTCTTATCATACGGTTGTAGAGCGCAAGTCCGAGCCCCGTATGAGGCGGCAGATGCGCGTATATGATTTCGGCGTCCGTGGAGTCGGCAAGTCGGAGATTGGAAAACAGGAGATGTGCCTGTGTTTTCATGTCGTCACGTGGACCGACGGGCAGAAGCCGTTTGTTTTCAAGATGGGGAATTTCCTCGTCGTAGCAAAGGATAGCGCACCTGCACTCGCTCTGCCTCTTTTGGAGGAACGCGAGAATGCTCTCCCCGTCGCCATCAAGCAAAACGAGAGGCGCACGGGGGGCGTAGTGCTTGTATTTCATACCGGGGGAGAGTGGCTTTTCGTCCTGTGCGAGCTGCTCGGATACCGCGCGGGCGATATCAACGCGAGGGCAGACGCAACGGAGCGCGTCGCAGGTGACAGCACCGGGACGAAGCAGTGTGAGGTAGTCTTCACCGCCGTCGTCGACGTCGATCTTTACTATGGTGGATTCAAGACCTATATCACATTCGCCGCCGTCGATTATAACGTCCACTCTGCCCGCAAGGTCGTCAATACAGTGCCTTGCGGCGGTAGGCGAGGGCTTGCCCGAAAGATTAGCCGACGGAGCGGCGACGGGAACACCTGCCTGTTTGATTATTTCCCTTGCAACGGGATGCGATGGACAGCGCACCGCCACGGTGTCAAGTCCGCCCGTGGTAGAATAGGGTACGGTGTCCTTTTTGGGCATTATTACCGTGAGAGGTCCGGGCATAAACGCTTCTGCCAGCGCGTAATAAAGCGAGCAGGTGACGGAGTAGGGCTCGGCATCCTTCGGGTCGTAAATATGAATGATAAGGGGGTTGTCGGAGGGGCGTCCCTTTGCGGCGTATATTTTTTGCGCCGCCTCGGCATTCGTTCCGTCGGCACCCAAGCCGTAAACGGTTTCGGTGGGGAACACGGCAAGTCCGCCGTGGCGTATAACGTCGGCGGCAAGCGTTGCGGCAGCCGAGAGAGATTGCCCGTCTGTTACGGTAAGAATTTTGGTATTGATATCAAACGCCATGTCACACCTCCGAATTCTGCTTTAAGCGCTCAGCCGTGTCTGCGGCGATGAGCGCGTCAAGCATAGGGGAGATAGCACCGTTCATAAAGCCCGCAAGGTCGTAAACAGAAAAGCCTATACGGTGGTCGGTGACGCGGCTTTGCGGGTAGTTGTAGGTGCGTATCTTTTCGCTTCTGTCGCCTGAGCCTACCTGTGAACGGCGTGCGCTTGCAAGCTCTTCGTCCTGCTCCGCCTTTTTCATGCTGTAAAGCTTGCTTTTGAGCATTGCGAGCGCCTTGTCCTTGTTCTGAAACTGCGAGCGCTCCTGCTGACATTCGATAACGATACCCGTAGGCTTGTGAGTAAGTCTGACGGCAGATTCGGTCTTGTTGATGTGCTGACCGCCCGCGCCGCTTGACTTGCAGGACTCGTAAACAAGGTCACTGTCCTTAATTTCAATCGAAACGTCCTCTACCTCGGGAAGCACTGCGACAGTCGCGGCGGAGGTCTGTATTCTGCCCTGCGATTCGGTGGCGGGAACTCGCTGAACGCGGTGAACGCCGGATTCAAATTTGAACTTTGAATAAGCGCCGGTGCCAACCGCGAGAAAGGTTATTTCCTTAAGTCCGCCAAGCTCGGTCTCGTTTGCCGAGGTAATGCTTATCTTAAAGCCCGCGCGGTCGGCGTACATGCTGTACATTCGGAAAAGGTCTGCGGCAAAAAGTGCAGCCTCCTCGCCGCCCGTTCCCGCACGGATCTCCACAATAACGTTTCTGTCGTCGTCGGGATCGCGGGGGATAAGGAACTCGCGCAGCACTTGCTCGGACGCAGATATCTGCTCCGCAAGCTCGCGCAGCTCCTCCTCTGCAAGCTGACGCATATCAGCGTCGTCGCTGTCACAGAGCAGCTTTGCCTCCGTCTGCGCGTCAAGCAGAGAAAGATGGGCGCGGTACGCCTCCACTATGGGGGAAATGCGGTTGTATTCCTTTATCAGCGAGGCGTACAGCGTCGGATTTGAGATGACCTCGGGCTGGGAGATACGAAGCTCGATGTCCTCGTATTTTTGCTCTATGGGTCGAAGCTTATCAAGCATAACGTACCTTTCCCGACTTTTCCCGAGTCACCGTGAAAAAGTCGTTAATTATTTGCGCAGGAATGCGACGAATGCGCGGTGAGCGCACCAGATGTCCGCCTTGGAGATGACCTCACAGGGTGCGTGCATGGAAATAACGGGAACGCCGATATCAACGACGTCGATGTTGTGCTTTGCGATGAACTTTGCAACCGTTCCGCCGCCGCCGACGTCAGCCTTGCCGAGGTCTGCGGTCTGCCAGATAACGCCGTCCTCGGCGAGTATCCTGCGTACCCATGCAACGAATTCAGCGGAAGCCTCGCTCGTACCGCCCTTGCCGCCGTGTCCGGTGTACTTGGACATAGCCACGCCGCAGTTGATCTTTGCGGAGTTTTTGGCGTCAAATACCTCGGGGAAGTTAGGGTCGTAGCAAGCGGTAACATCGGAGGAGAAGCACTTGGAATTAGCCTTGGTAGCGGTCAGATTTGCACCCGCCCATGCCGTGATCTCGGAAAGAATGTCGGTGAATACGGCAGACTGCATACCCGTGTTGCCGTCGCTTCCCGTTTCCTCCTTGTCCGCGAGAATGATAATAGCGGTATGCTCGGAGTCGTCAGTCTCAAACAGAGCGGTAAGGCTGGGATAAGCGCAAACGCGGTCGTCGTGACCGTATGCACCGATAAGAGAGCGGTCAAGTCCTACGTCGCGAGCCTTTGCCGCGGGGGTAGCGTAAAGGTCGGCGGAGAGGAAATCCTCCTCGGTGATGCCGTACTTTTCGTTGAGAATATTAAGAACGTTCAGCTTGATAGCCTCGCTCTCCGCATCGGGATAGGGGCGAGAGCCGATAAGCAGGTTGAGGCTTTCTGCGGGGATAGCAGAGCCGAGCGGCTTTTTGGACTGCTCCTGCGCGAGGTGGGGGAGCAGGTCGTTGATATAAAGCACGGGGTCGCCCTCGTCCTCGCCGATAATGACATCAACCACACTGCCGTCCTTGAGAGAGACCACGCCGTGCAGGGAAAGGGGAGTTGCCACCCACTGATACTTGCGGACACCGCCGTAGTAGTGAGTTTTGAGGAAGGCAAAGCCGTTGTCCTCGTAAAGGGGAACCTGCTTTACGTCAAGGCGGGGGTTGTCAATATGAGATGCGATAATGCGCACGCCGTTTTCCACCGGCTCGCTTCCGATTCGGAATAAAATGAGGTAGCGCGCGCGGTTGTTGTAGTAGTATTTTCCGCCTACCTTCAGCTGCATGCCGACGGTGTAGGGAACGTAGCCCTGCGCCTCTGCCATAGCGATAGCCGTCTTTACAGCCTCGCGCTCGGTCTTGGCGTCGTCAAGGAATTTGGAGTATCCATTGGAGTAGTCGTACACCGCATCGATCTCGGCGTCGGTCGCATTGTCGTAGAAGTTTGTCTTTTTGTAGCAAAGCTTTTCCTTCAGCTCTGCCGCTGTCATGTTCTGTGCCATTTTGTGTTTCCCTTTCGTTTATGTAGATTATTTTAGTCTTGTATTGCTTCGGCAGTGGTGATTATCACGCTTTCCACGCCGTACAGCTTGTTGTATTTTTCAAGTGCGTCCGTAGCTTTTTTTACGTAAGCGCGCGTTTCCTCAATGGGAATCTCGGAAAGCTTTCCCTCCCCGTCCAGCCAGCCGTCAACTCGGGACGAGCCTGCGTTATAGGCGGCGAAAGCTATATCCCACGAGCCGTATCTGTCGTACAGACGGGATAGCAGACAGCAGCCGTAGCGAATGTTGGTTTCAGGATCGTACATCATGCCGTCGGCAAGATTTTCGCCAAGGATATCATGACCAAGCCAACGGAAGGTATCGGGCATAAGCTGCATAAGTCCCACTGCACCCTTCGGTGATACCGCACCCGAATCAAAATCGCTTTCGGTTTTGATAACGGCGTACACTGCATTTTCGGGAACATGGTATTTTTCGGCGTAGACCTCAACGTATTCGCTGTATTTTTTGGGGTATACAAGATATTCTGCCTGAGTCCACAGAAAGTCGAACAAAAATCCGACGCCCACTGCGATAAGCAGGATTATGAAAACCATCACCGAATGTGACGGACCTCTGCGTTTTGGGGTGTTCACGTGGACATCACCTGCCAATCCGCGAGAATACGGCTGACCTCGCTGCAAAGCAGGCTTACGTCACCGTTATTGTATATTACCGCGTCGGCGGCAGAGCTGTAAAAATCGTCAGGCTTTTGTGCGTTGACTCTCGACTCCGCATACTCGCGCGAGATGCTGTCGCGAGCCATAATTCTCGCTATGCGGATTTCCTTGTCGGCAAGCACAGATATGACCTTGTCACATTCTCGGTCAAAGCCGGATTCAAAGAGCAGGGGGGCGTCCACCGCCACGGCGACCTTTCCCTCTGCGGCAAATTCAGCGCACAGCCCCCGCACTTTGTCAAGCACGTATTTGTGGGTTATGAAGTTCAGCCGGCTATGCTCGGCTTCCTTACCGTCGCCAAAGACCTTTGCCGCCAAAGCCTTGCGGTCTAACGAACCGTCGGGGGCGATTATATCCTCTCCAAATTCAACCGCAAGCTCGCAAAGGCAAGCGGATGGGGGAGTGATTATATCGTGATAAACGGCGTCGGTGTCGATATGCGGAATTCCGCGACGGACAAGCTGGGCACCCACCGCTCCCTTGCCTGCGCCGCTCGGACCTGTCAGCCCGATAATAAGCATTTTTTTACTCATGGCGCACCTCGCGGGAAAGGATATATTCCACGTCGGTCACGCGGGAGAGGCTTTCGTCACTGCGCCGCGCCGCGTCCATAACGGACATAACGTCAATGCCGTCGACGAGAGATGGGGATACCGCCTGCTCATGCGCCACGCAGAAAATATAATTTGCCATGCTCATAACGTGACCGCGAAGCCAGCCCACGGTTGCTTTCGCCGAGGGGAAGGGAGCGGCAAGCTGGGTGTATCTGCCGATACATTCTATCCGCGTATATCCGCGACAGCCTCCAAGCGGGGATACGGGCTGCTCCCCGTCGTAGAAGTACAGCCAATTCGGCTGAGTCAAATCGAATTTGACAGCACCTCTTGAGCCGTATATCTCAAACGAAAGTCCGTCGGCGCTGCCAAGCACTATCTTGCTGACGCTGATGCTGCCTATCGCGCCGCATTCCGCCTCACACGTGAGGTAGAAAGCCTCGTCGGCGTTGGTCCTCCAGACACTGCCGTCGGGGG
>SVQX01000035.1 GCA_015065065.1 Oscillospiraceae bacterium | reverse complement strand
GTCGCTCTGACCGCAAGGCAAACTTGCACAGCTGTCCGAAGCGTTAGCGTAGGCAGGTGGGTTAATCGCGCGCAAGCGCGCAGGGTGTCGTTGGTTCAAGTCCAACAGGGGGAGCCAAACAAAAGCAGACCGCATTTGCGGTCTGTTTTTGTTTCACTTCTTGCTGACCTTGAAGCGACTATACCTTATACTTAATAGTTAGCTCCGACGAAGTCGGAACTGACGGGCTTATTTGCGCGAGTTGGCGAGCGCAAATATGTCCCATTTGAACCGCGTAAGCGGGACAAATGTGTTAATACAGGGTGTCGTTGGTTCAAGTCCAACAGGGGGAGCCAACAACAAAGCAGACCACCGATTGGTGGTCTGTTTTGTTGTTCACTTTTCTTGAAGGAGTTGAAGCAATGTCACTCTCGCTTCACATCAGCCGCCGAAGGCGGCTGACTGCAATGTTTGCTGTTCGTGCTTGCACGATGCGGTCGCTCTGACCGCAAGGCAAACTTGCACAGCTGTCCGAAGCGTTAGCGTAGGCAGGTGGGTTAATCGCGCGCAAGCGCGCAGGGTGTCGTTGGTTCAAGTCCAACAGGGGGAGCCATAATGGGGCAACAATTTTGCACCCTAACACAAAAGTCCTTGATTTTCAAGGGCTTTTCGTGTTTTTAGGGGTAAAAACAATCCTCTTTCACCATTGCACCTTTTCTTGAACCTTTTGGACTTGAACCTGCGACTTGCGATTGAGAAATGTATTGAAATATTTTTGATTGTGTGATATAATGATTACAAAGAAAGGCGGTGGAGAAATGAGTTATATGCCCGGAGTAGGAAGAGCGATGGCAGATTATTTAGAGGCTTCAGCCGAATGCGAAGAACTTGATCTTCCCAAAGGTGAGTTTATCGCCAAGATGGGAAAGGCTTATAAAATTGCGTTGTCCATAGCAGCGTTTGTTAGTTTGGTAATTGGGATACCGACAACATTTATTTGGCACGAGGATGTAGGAATTATATTTTTGATACTTGGTATAGTTGCTTTACTTGTTTTACCTACAATAATTTCATATCGCTGTATTGTAAACAAGATTTCTCTCAAAGAGGAGTATTTAGTTCTCTTTATTAAATTGAAAAAGGAAGTTTTATGGGACTCAGTAAAATATAGGAAAATTACAACTGGAAATAATAAATCCATAAAACTTTATGATGTAAATGGAAAACGATTGATGTCGTTTGATAGTGCAACTGTTGGTTTTGGGAGAATTGTAAAAATGGCAAAACGTAGTGCCATCAGAGATTATAACAAAAAAAGATGAGTTCGGTTTTTTCTCATTATGTAAGGTTCGAAATTGTTGGGGTAACTCAACAACAAAGCAGACCACCGATTGGTGGTCTGTTTTGTTGTTCACTTTTCTTGAAGGAGTTGAAGCAATGTCACTCTCGCTTCACATTAGCCTCCGAAGGCGGCTGACTGCAACGTTTGCCGTTCGTGCTTGCACGATGCGGTCGCTCTGACCGCAAGGCAAACTTGCACAGTTGTCCGAAGCGTTAGCGTAGGCAGGTGGGTTAATCGCGCGCAAGCGCGCAGGGTGTCGTTGGTATGCCCCTTTTGTTTTCTCTGAGGAATTGATTTTCCTTGACACCCCGTCTGGGGTGTGGTATAATGATATTGCCACAATAACGAAGGGAGAAAATAAAAATATGAGCGACTATACTTACGAATTTGGAAAACGCGACGTGCCGCTGGAGGTTTATGAATGGGACAACGTTTGGTGGGAGCAGACGGACAAAACGGACGCGCCGCGAGTGCTTTATATAGGCGATTCCATTTCCTGCAACGCGCGCAGAGTTGCAACCGAGGTGGCGGAAAACAAAATACTGTTTGACGGCTTGGGAACGTCCAAGGGAATTGACAATCCTTATTTTTGTCAAACCGTAAGCCTGTTTGCCGATCAGCAGGGCGAGCGCGCCGCAATATTTTTGAATAACGGACTCCACGGCTGGCACCTTGATGATGAAACGGAGTACAAGCAAAATTACGAAAACGTGGTCCGCTTTCTTTTGGATAAATTTGCGGACACACCGACGGTATTGGTGCTGACGACCTCCGTCAGAAATGCGGAGCGCGACGCGCGTGTGGTAGTTCGCAATTGCGCGGTGTCCGAGATCGCGGAAAAATACGGGCTTTCGGTCATAGATCTGTATACTCCCACTCACGAGCATCCCGAGCTGATAGCCGCCGACGGCGTACACCTGACTCTCGAAGGGTATAAGCTCTTGGCAGGCGAGCTTGTGGCAGGAGCGAAAAATGCGATCGAGGCAGATCGGTCGTAATTTCATATAAAGCTTTGGCGGATTTTGTCTCGCAAAGCATTGACTCAACAAGGAGCTGATATGAGTAATAACATTGTTATCATGGGAGATAGCTATTCGACCTATGAGGGTTATATTCCCGAGGGATATCGCACATATTATTCGCCGAAGGGCAGAGGTCCTGAACAGCCTGTTACAAAGATGCGGGTTGAGGACACATGGTGGATGCGATTTATTCAGGCTACGGGATCGAGGCTTGTGCTTAACAATAGCTGGTCGGGCTCAACCATCTGCTACACGGGCTATGAGGGGGATTGCTCGCATACGTCTTCCTTTATTTATCGGTACAGATGCCTTCGCGAGCAAGGCTTTTTTGAGCACAATCGCATTGATACGGTATTCGTTTTCGGCGGTACTAACGACAGCTGGAGCGGTGCGCCGAGGGGGAAAATAAAATTCTCCGATATTTCGGAGGAGGACCTTTTCTGTGTCCTGCCAGCTATTTGTCATTTTATGAGTGTGCTTAAAGCCGACCTGCCTGACACGAGGATAATATTTATTGCCAACTGCGATATAGATGGGTGTGTGGTGGATTGCATAAAGACGGCGGGGGCACATTTCGGTGTCGAGGTGGTTGAGCTGGAGTATATCGACAAGCAAAGCGGACACCCCACTCCGCTTGGCATGGAGCAGATATGCTCGCAGGTGCTGAGCCGCTTTTAACCGAACACAAGATGTAAGATCAAGTCGGTAGAAAGCCGCGCGTGAGCGCGGCTTTTGCTTATGGTTTTTCCTTGCTCGGAGCGATGCCAAAATGATTTTTATAAGCTCGGCTAAAGGAATATATAGACCCAAACCCGAGCCGCTCGGCGACCGCAGATACGCGCTCGCCGGACCTTAGTAAACATTTTGCACGCTCCATTCTCTTTGTGTTGCGGTACTCGATTAGTCCCGTGCCGAATTTCTCTCGGAATTGCTTTTCAAGATAAAATTTACTGTAAAAAAATATCTTTGAAAAGTCGTCAAGGCCCATATTCCAGCCGTTGCCCGCGTTGATGTAGCTTTTTATCTGATCGATCACGGACGCGCCGCTGTCCTCGCTCATAAAATTATGGAAATTATCTCGGATAAGCATTGAAATAAGCTGTGTTATCAGGGCTTTTTGACCGAGAGCGTCTGTCGTGGAGCAGATTATTTTATAAAAAACATTTAGAAACGCCGCCGTGTCTTGCGACTTGACAAACGGCGTTTTTGCGTATGTGCCGAAATAATCCAGATGTATCCAACCTAACTCTTCCTCGGTCATTGCTTCGGTATCTTTAAATGACACGGGGATCTTTGTGCTATCTGTACGGTGGGTAATGTCAAAGTGAATGTGCGGCTGTGATATATCGCCCCGGTCTATACGAAAGCAGTGCGGAATACCCGGTCTAATAAAGATAATATCCCCCTCGCTGCAGGTATATTCCGTGCCGTTATACGTCAAGGTAAAGCTGCCTTTTTCAAGATAGATCAGCTCGTAATCGTAGATGACGCGGCGGACAATATTGTGTCCGTCGGGGATAATTGACTGCCGTGCCAAGCGGACGTAGGGGTTGATGAGCGATATATTCATATACACCTCCACTACAAGAAATGTTAAATAAATGACAAGTTATGACATTTATATTATATTGCATATTTGCTATAATGTCAATAGTACTCCCCTGAAGAATTATTTGTGTGAGGTGAAGAAATGTTAAATAATTTGACGTTGAAAAAGGACATACGAACCTTCTCCGTTTGTCCCGAAAATCCGACAGGCGGGAAGGGGAACGGCGGCAGAATTCCTCTTGAGGAGGGAAGTGCCGCGTATGCGGCTCGTGAGCTTGGAACGGGTTGGAAGGTAAATCCCTATATAGTGTTGCCAGAGGGTGCGACGGCTGTTCTCGCGGACGTTTGCGGAGAGGGCGCGATCAAGCATTTCTGGATAACGGACAACGCGAAATGCGGTCGACAGCTCATTCTGCGCATATATTTTGATGGGCAGAAAAATCCTGCCGTTCAAGCGCCGCTGTCCGACTTCTTTGCCAATGCCGATTACAACGAATACAGGCAGATAAGCAGTCTTGCGATGTGCTACAATCCGCGCAAGGGAATGAACTGCTACTTTGAGATGCCGTATTTCAAGGGCTTCCGAGTGGAGCTTGAAAATCTCGGCTCCTCTGCCACCAAGGTGTACTATCAGATAGATTGTGAGGAAAAAAAGCTACATGCCGACAGCCTGTATTTCCACGCACAGTTCAGGCGCGTAAATCCCTTGCCGTATAAGGAAGTATACACTATCCTTGACAACGTAAAGGGCAACGGTCACTATGTTGGCACGTATATGCACTGGGGAGTGAAATCCAACGGCTGGTGGGGCGAGGGAGAAATCAAATTTTTTATTGACGGCGACACCGATTTCCCCAGCATCTGCGGCACAGGCACGGAGGATTATTTCTGCGGCGCGTACAATTTTGATGTGAATGGTAAATACACGGAATTTTCGACTCCGTATTCGGGGCTTTCCAAGGTGGGGGCGACCGATCAGCTGTACAGACCCCAAAAGTATTTTGATATGTATCGCTGGCACGTGACTGACCCGATATACTTCAAGGAGGATCTGCGCGTTACCATACAGGCGCTCGGATGGAGAAGTGAGGGCAGATACCTGCCCTTGCAGGACGATATCTCGTCGGTGGCGTATTGGTATTCGGACAATCTTGACGACGACTATCCCGCACTTCCCGATTTTAACGGGCTTGAATTGACTTGAATCTGACGGCAGAAAGCCGCGCAGCGCGCGTGGCTTTCTGCTGATTTTTTGCGATTTCGGCACGTGGAAAAGCAGGCGGAAATGAAGAAATGACAAAAAAAGTTATAAAATCACATAAAATACATATATTTTATGCTCCAAAAAGGTCGAAAAAAGCAAAATAATATCAAATATGATTGACAAAAAGAGCTGAATGTGATACAATATTACAGTACAGAATAATATGGCGGAGTATATCTTGCGACATTTTCGGCTTTTTAAAAACGCGCGATATAAGTTCTGGAAAAATATTGAAATAATGAAGGTGTTATTATGAGTATAAAAACAGACCGGCTTCCTAAGTCTATGGATTGCTCGGCAGACGGGATCGGCAAGCCTCGAATAGAACGCTTTGCCGAAAAGATCTGGTTGTCTACTCCTACCATGCACGGCGACGAAATGAAATATATTCAGCAGGCGTACGATACCAATTGGATGAGTACGCTTGGCGAAAATATCGACGAAATAGAACGGCTTGTCTGCGAAAGGGTGGGCTGTAAATACGCAGTGGCTCTTTCCAGCTGTACAGCGGCTATCCACATGGCGGTAAAGCTTGCGGGAGTGAAGCCGGGCGAAAGAGTGTTCTGCTCGGACATGACCTTCGCGGCAACCTTGAATCCTGTCGTGTACGAGGGCGGTATTCCCGTATTTATCGACACCGAATACGATACGTGGAATATGGATCCTGCGGCACTTGAAAAGGCGTTTGAGCTGTATCCCGACGTAAAGCTGGTGGTCTTTGCTAATCTTTACGGAACACCTGCCAAGATGGACGAGCTGAGAGCTATCTGCGAGGCTCACGGTGCTGCTATCATCGAGGACGCGGCTGAGTCTTTCGGCGCAACCTATAAGGGCAAGCAGACGGGAAGCTTCGGAAAATATAATACGATCTCCTTTAACGGAAACAAGATAGTTACAGGCTCATCGGGCGGAATGCTGTTGACTGACGACCGAGAGGCGGCTGAAAGAGTAAGAAAATGGTCGACTCAGAGCCGAGAGAATGCACCATGGTATCAGCACGAGGAGATAGGCTACAATTACCGAATGAGTAACGTTATAGCAGGTGTCGTCCGCGGTCAGATGCCGTATCTTGACGAGCATATCGCGCGCAAAAAGGCTATATATATGAGATACAAGGAGGCGTTTTGCGACCTGCCCGTATCTATGAATCCTTATGATGCCGACGTGTGCGCGCCTAACTTCTGGCTGTCCTGCATAGTCATTGATAAGGACGCAATGTGCAAGCAGATCAGAAGCGAGGAGGAGGCTTCGTTCACCGATGGAGCTGGCAAGAGCTGTCCTACCGAGATACTTGAAAGGCTTGCCGAGTACAATATCGAGGGCAGACCGATATGGAAGCCTATGCACATGCAGCCCATATTCCGAGATAACCCATTCGTTGCCGTTGACGGCGACGTGGGCGCGGATATCTTTGAGCGCGGTCTGTGCCTGCCCAGCGATATCAAGATGACGGCGGAGGAGCAGGATGCCGTTATCCGGATCGTAAAGAGCTGCTTTGTGTAATAATATGGCGATAAAGATTGCTATCATAGGTGCAAACAAGCAGCAGAATCCGCTGATACTCAAGGCTCGCGAGAGGGGATATGAGACCCATACGTTTTCCTGGCACGACGGCGGAGAGATAGGCAGAGAAAGCTCGGATCACTTTTACCCGATAAGCGCTAACAGCAAAGAGGAGATACTCTCCAAATGTCGCGAGATCGGCGTGGAGGCGGTAGCTTCTATCGGCTCGGATGTGTCCGCACTTGCGGCGGCGTACGTTGCCGAGAGCATGGGACTTGCGGGTAATAGCTACGAGGCTGTTAAGCGCGCCACGAACAAGCTCCGGACGAGAAGGCTGCTTGCCGAGATCGGAATTGATCAGCCCCGATTTGCAGAAATAGGGGATGCGGTGTCCTTCGACGTGCTGAAGGAGCTTAAATATCCGCTTATCGTAAAGCCCTCCGACCGATCGGGCTCGCGAGGTATACGTGTTATACAGAGCGAGAGCGAATTCTTTTCGGCTATAAACGAGGCGAGAGACCTGTCCTTTGAAAGAAAGGCGATAGTCGAGGAATATGTCTCGGGCACAACGTACAGCTGCGAATGTGTGTCGGTCAACGGCGAGCATAAAATAATCGGTTATACGAAAAGGGAAGTGGCGCTCATCAACGCCCGTCCCTGCGAATATAAGCACCTTCAACCCGCAATACTTCCGTTCTCCGTTTTGCGGCGGCTTGAAACGGAAATAGGTAAAATATTTGACGCGCTTGGAATAAGATCAGGCGCGTCGTCTGTCGAATTCATAGTGGACGGCGACAACAGAGTGTATTTTGGTGAGGTGTCGCCATACTTATACGGAGATTATATCGGCACACATCTTGTCCCTACTGTCTACGGAGTGGATATGACGGGAATAGTGCTGGATATTGCCACGGGCGGGGAGGTCAAGCTGTCCGTCACGAAGACTGGTACGTCTGCGGCGGTTGAGTTCGAGTATTCATCCACCGACGGTGTGCGCCACGTACATACGGTCACACAATATGCCGATAAGGAATACGGCGGATGTTCCGCGCTTAAATTAAACGGCGCGCGCGCCTTTTATTCCGAGAGTGAGCATACCGTTGCGCTGAGCAGCGAGTATTCCGCGTTCCGATATGCGCTGGAGCTTATCGGCTCGAAGCGCATTCATATCCCACACTATGCTTCTCCGATCTGGGGAAAAATAGCCGAGCAGCTGGAGATGGAATGTGTGTATTACCATATCGGCACAGATTTTTTGCCGACAGACCTTAATGCGACAGATAACGACACGGTGTTTCTGATAAATTATCATGGGATATGCTCGGAAGGACTCAAGCAGTTTACTAAGGGTACAAGAATAATAGACAATTCCATGGCGTTTTGCGAGGAGCCGATAATGGAGGTGGGAGTATACAATATCTACTCCTGCAGAAAATTCTTCGCAGTCGCTGACGGAGCTTATCTTATTTCTCAATCCATAAGTGATGAAAATCGGAAAACACTCCCGCGCGACGTTTCCTATAAGCGCGCGGCGGTACTTCTGAAATCCCTTGAGCTTGGTGAAAGCTCGGCATATAAGGATATGCAGACCAACGAGCAGGAGCTTGCAAAAAAATATTGCTGCATGTCGGCATTGACCGAATGTATGCTGTCCGCAGTTGACTACGCATCCGAGGATGCCGCAAGAACGAGAAACTTTACACTTTTACACGAATCCCTGAAAAAATATAATCTTCTCGCGATGGATAAGCTACCCGCGCATGCCCCGCAGTTCTACCCCTTGCTGGTGAATGCGGACATACGCAACTATCTCATCTCAAAGAAGATATTTATCCCGCTGATGTGGAGAAGGACTCTGAGCGCAGAGTTCAACGGACTTCCCGAGAAACAGCTTTCGGAGGGGCTTGTCTGTCTCCCTGTTTCCCCTAAGTATTCCGAAAAGGACATGGAATATATTGCACAAACGGTTATCGCCTCAATAACCTGAGGCGCTTGCCGCGGCTCCTTGTAGCCGCATAAACGCTTGACTTCTTTGAGTCGAACAAATAAAATTTTAGGAGAAGAAAATTATGGATAAAATCGGCGAAGGCTTTATTTACGCCTTGCAAACAGGAGAGAGTGGAGAGGTATCAAAGGTACTGACCGCTCACGGATTTGGCATCTGTCTTTTAGCTATGCTTGCTGTCATATTCCTTTGGTTTTTGGCATTCAAGCGCCCTATCTACGAGGGTATACTTATCAGCTTTGGCGTTCTGGTGACTATAACGGGTACGTGGTCAAACGTATTTTCGTTTATCGACGGCGCACTGTCTACGAATCTTTTGTATTCAATGATGGCGTTTACCGCAATGTCGCAGATACTTAGCAAAACCAAGATCATTGACAACTGCGTCATGATCATTCTTTCCTTGCTCGGACGAATTCCGGGTGGCGCAGGATACGCATCCGTTGCGGCAAGCTCCTTTATGGGCGCGCTCTCGGGTAGCGGACCTGCGAACGTTATGGCGACAGGCTCTATTACCATTCCCGCAATGATAAAATCGGGTTATCCGCCCGAGCTTGCGGCAAACGTAGAGAGTACGTCAAGCTATCTCGGAAATATGATCCCGCCTTCCTCCAACATCCTCGCAGCTCTCGGTGCATACGTTGCGTACACGGGCATCGAGATGTCCACGGGCTCCTTCTGGATCGCCTGCTGGGGCGTGTCGGTGTGGTTCATTCTTGCAAGATTTATTCAGCTGTTCATTTTCTGCAAGGTCTATAAGATTAAGGCTATGGACAAGGCGGAGGTTCCGAATCTCAAGGAATCCGTCAAGAACGGCTGGACGGGGCTTTTGCTTCCCGTAATCATTCTCGCCCCCTTCCTCTTTGATTCACTTTGCAACGGCTTTATCGTATCGCGTCTTGGCGCGGCGGGAGCAAAGCAGTTCTCAAGCTCGCTTCTCATCTTCGTGGCAGGCGTTACTACCGTCATTTCCATCCTCTTTGCCAAGAACAGACGCGAAATGACTCCCAAGACTATCGTAAATACCTTTGCAAGCGGACTCAAGAGCCTTGTTCCCACTGTTGCGACCTGTATCCTCGGATATATGATTGGCGAGCTGTTCAGCTTCATGAGTGCGGGAGAGAGCGTAGCTGCGCTTATGGCACAGTGGAATCCCGGACTGGTGATACTTGCGTTCATCATTCCTCTTATCTGCTGCTTTATCTCTATGGTCATTCCCGGATCGGCAATGGTCAATATGTTCGGCTTCGTGTTCATCTCCATTTTTGCATCGGCAGGAGCAAACCCGCTGCTCGTAGCGGCAATGCTGCCTTGTATCTGCGGAGTAATGTGCGGAATTACACCGCCCTTCGCTCTCGGTATGTATGCAGGCATGTCGATAGCAAAGTCGGATTTCACAAAAACACTCAAAAACGACTTGTGGTGGGTTGCGGCACAGTACGTGCTTGAAGTCATAGTGCTTCTCGGCCTGCTTCCCGTTTTTGGTGTGTAAGGAGGTGCTGAGCATGAAAAAATTCAGAGAAACAGCCGCAAAGGTACTGTCATACGTATACGGTATTGGAATCGCAGTAGCACTTTTTGCAGGCGCGCTGTCCGTGATCGGATACGTGGTAGCAATGATAGCAGGCGGAGATACCGCAACGGAAATTTGCAAGTTTATTTACAAGGACTTTTACCCTGTAATCGTATATCTTTCGTCCATCACCGTGCTTTTGGGACTTGTAAAGATGTACGTTGCGGGCGAGAAATCACTCGTACCGCCTAAGAAAAAGAAATAATTAATTCATAAGAGAGCCGACAAAATCATGAGAAAATTTCAGCTTTTTATTAAACGCGCTTTTGATCTTACAGTATCGATAATACTGTTGATCCTACTTATCGCTATCCCCGTGCTTATCGTCGTTCCGATAGTTATCAGACTGACAAGCCGTGGTCCTGCGGTATTTACGCAGGAGAGAATGGGCAAGGGCGGCAAGGTGTTCAGGATCTATAAATTCCGCACCATGCGTATTCCCGAGGACAGCTATGACGAAAACGGTAATATGCTTGAGCCCAAAAAGAGAATAACCAAGGTAGGAGCGTTTTTGAGAAAGACGAGTATTGACGAGCTGATGCAGCTTTTCAATATCATAAACGGTACCATGAGCTTTGTCGGCCCTCGCCCCACACTGCCTTATCAGGCGGAGCGGTACAATGAGCGCCAGAAGAAGCGCCACGATATGCGCCCGGGTATTACGGGTTGGGCGCAGGTAAACGGACGAAACGACCTTACCTGGAGCGAGAAGCTGGAGTATGACGTGGAGTACGTTGAAAAATTCAGCCTGTGGTTTGATATCAAGATACTTTTCAAGACCGTGGGCGTTGTATTCAAGCAGGACGGTATTGCCTTTACGAAGGATGATGCCATCAATGCAAAAGCTCCTCAGAATGCGGCAAGCAGTGAAGCTTCCGTGACAGAGGACAAGCCCTCCGAGCAGACGGCAGAGGTCAGCGGTGCGGAGGAAGAAGTAAAACAGTAATTTTTGGGAGATATATTATGAAAGCTCTCGTGCTTTGCGGCGGAGTTCCGCAGATCGCATTGATCAAAGAATTGAAAAGCCGCGGCGTTACCACTATTCTCGCCGATATGAACGAGAATGTGGGTGCAAGACCTTACGCGGATAAATTTTATCCCGTGTCCGTGCTTGACGTTGAGGCAGTTCGCAGGGTCGCTATCAACGAAAAGGTGGATTTTCTTATCACCGTCTGCGCCGACCAGGTGCTGGAGGTGGTTGCAAAGATCGCCGAGGAGCTGGGACTTCCGTGGTATATTGATGCGGAAACGGCAGAGAATGTATCCAAAAAGTCTTTTATGAAAAGGATATTTTGGGAGAATGGCGTTCCTACGACCAAATATGTGATAATGGACAAGCTGGACGAAGAAAAGATCGCGCAGCTTGCATATCCCATTATCGTCAAGCCCGTTGATGCGTACAGCTCCAGGGGCGTGCGCAAGGTCAGTAATATAGACGAGCTTCGCGAGGCATTTGACGTTGCGGTTAATATCAGTCGCACGGGAACGGCTATCGTGGAGGAGTTTGCCGAGGGCGAGGAGGTCACCGTCGACGTTTACGTGGAGGATGGCAAGGCTCACGTGCTGTGCCTCTCCAACATATACAAGATCGGCGAGGAGGGCAAATTTATTATCAACCGAAGTCGCATACCTGCGGACGTTTCGGAGGATATTGCACAGCAGATCGCACAGACCGCGCAAAGGATAGCTGATGCGTTTGGTCTGAAAAACAATCCGATGCTCATTCAGCTTATTACCGACGGCAAAAAAATCAATGTCGTTGAATTTTGCGCAAGAACGGGCGGCGGAATTAAATTTTTGATGATAAAGAAAATATCCGGCTTTGACGTGGTCCGGGCGGTTGTGGATCTTACTATGGGAGAAAAGCCGCACGTCGGAGAGATCAAAAAAGCAGAAAATATAACGATAAACGAGTTTATTTACTGCAAAGCGGGCACGCTGGATCACGTCGAGGGCTTTGATGAGCTGCTCGCAGACGGTACTATCGCGGAATACTCGGTGTTCAAAAGCGCGGGCGCGAAGTTCGATCAGATAAACAGCAGTGGTGACCGCGTTGCCTTCTTCAGCATCGTTGCCGATACCGAGGAGGAGCTGAAGCGTCGGCACGCGGAGGCGAATTCAAGAGTCCGCGCTATCGGAACGAATGGCGAGGACCTTATAAGACACGATCTTATAGCCCAATTTTCAAAATAAAAATTTCAGCCTGAAGCCTGCGATTTTTTGCGGCGAAACGGAGAAAAAGTATGAACGTTTTATTTGTTTCCATAAGCTCACTGCCTCATTTGAGTAAACATTCCATCTCGCTTGACCTTTTGCATGAGTTTAGGCGAAATGGCCATAACGTCTTTGTAGTTTGCGCTCTGGAGCGTAAGGAGAACAAGGAAACGGAGCTTTCCGAGGAGGCGGGATGCAAGGTTTTGCGCGTCAAGATCGGAAATAATAAAAAGGCGAATATTATCGAAAAGGGCTTGACTACAGTAATGCTTCCGAGGCTGTATATCAAGGCAATAAAGCAGTATTATTCGGACGTTAAGTTTGACCTTGTAATGTATCCCACACCGCCCGTTACACACGTAAAGACGGTGAAATACATCAAAAAGAGAGATAGTGCCAACAGCTATCTGCTCCTCAAGGATATATTTCCGCAGAACGCCGTGGATATCGGCATGATGTCAAAGAGCGGCATAAAGGGAATACTTTATAAGCATTTCCGCAAGCAGGAAAAGGAGCTTTACGCTATGTCCGACAGGATCGGATGTATGTCGCAGGCAAACGTGGATTACGTGCTTGCGCATAACCCCGAGGTAGACCCCGCAAAGGTGGAGATCTGCCCCAACTCGGTCGAGGTCGTGGATATGAGAATAACCGACGGGGAAAGAGCCGAGATACGCGCAAAATACGATATACCGCTTGATAAAAAGGTGTTTGTGTACGGCGGAAATCTCGGTCGTCCGCAAGGTATTCCGTTCCTTCTTGAATGTCTGAAAAAACAGGTGAATAACAGCGGCGCGTATTTTCTTATCGTCGGTGACGGTACGGAATACGGCAAGCTCGCAACTTGGTTTGACGATGCAAAGCCGAGCAATATGAAGCTTATGAAGCGTTTGCCCAAGGAGGATTACGACAAGATGGTCGCCGCGTGCGACGTTGGAATGATATTCCTCGACCACAGATTTACCATTCCGAATTTCCCGAGCCGCTTGCTCAGCTATATGCAGGCGGGACTTCCCGTGCTGGCTTGCACCGACCCGAATACGGATGTGGGAAAGGTGATAGTTGACGGTAAGTTCGGCTGGTGGTGCGAGAGCAACGATGCGGAGGCGTTTTCTGACAAGGTGGAGGAGGCGCTGAATGCGGATATTGAGCAAATGAAGGAAAATGCATTTGCTTATCTCGGCGATCATTACACGGTCGAGGACGCATACCGCACTATTTGCGATAAATAAATCAGAGGTGAAATCAAATGTTTGATATTCCCGTTACATTATTTTTTATGAAGCGGACGGAGAACACCCTGAAGGTGCTGTCCGGAATAGCAAAGGTTAAGCCGAAAAAGCTGTACCTCATATCGGACGGCGGACGCACCGAGGAGGAGCATGAAAGGGTCAAGGCTTGCAGAGCGGCAGTGGAAGCTGCCGTGGATTGGGACTGTGAGATTGTCAGAGATTACGCAGAAACAAACGTAGGAATCCTTGATCGCATAGGCTTTGGCGCTAAAAGAGTACTTGAAAAAGAGGAATATGCAATATTTCTTGAGGATGACAACTATCCCGAGGAGAGCTTTTTCTACTTTTGCAGGGAAATGCTTTTGAAATACCGTGATAACACGAATATCCTTTGGGTGTGCGGCACTAATTATCTTGAGGAATATGACAGCCCGTACAGCTACGTGTTCACAAGACATACCCTTCCTTGCGGATGGGCGTCGTGGGGACACAAATTTCCCAAGATGTACGACGGTTACCTTGAGGGACTTGACGATCCGTTTATAAGCGCAAACTACAAGGGCTTTTATAACAATCGCCGTCTTGAAAAGCAGAAATGCTTCTTTATAAAGAATGCGAAAGCCGCAATCGACCAAAAGAACTATAAGATATCGTGGGATCATCAGATGACCTTTACGCTGATGTCCCACAATATGTACGGTATCGCGCCGAAAACTAATCTTATTAAAAACATTGGTGTGGATGCGGAAACGACTCACGGTGGCAGCTCTATGAGAAACGTTATGACGCGCCGCTTTTGCGGCATGGGAAGCAAGCCGCTGGAGTTTCCGTTGGTGCATCCTCCCGTCGTTCTGGAGGATAAGAGATATGAGCGGATCGTTGGCAATATAATCTGCATTCCGCGATACTATTTTGCAGGAATAAAATTGGCGAGAAGGCTTCGCAAAATATTTAAGTCCACCAAAGGAAAAAGCTACTCACAGATGATCCTTTCCTCCAAGGGCGGAGGCAAAAAATGATTGAATCAAAGGGCAAAAAAATTCTTTGCACGGCCGAGATACTGTTTCTCGTTCTGGCAACCTTTTCGCCTCACGTCCCGCAGGTTGTCGAGATAGGCGTTACGCTCGCCCTGATAGTTATCAGTATCTGGCAGCTATCAAAGCAAAATCACGGTGACGTCCCGTTGGATAATACTATACTGATCGCCATGATCTGCTTCGTGCTGGCTATGCTTTGCGATGTCAGAAACGTTTTCGGCGGTCAGCCGTACAGCATGGTAAACTTTATGTATCCCTGCTATTTTCTGTGCGGATATCTGGTTGCCAAGCGACACTCAAGGGCTCAGTTTTACAACACCCTTGAAAAGATCGCTTTCATAGCCGCAATTCTGTCGCTTGTGGGTATGTCCGTGTACTATATAAATTCGTCGTGGATATACTCCTTCCCAACGTATGTGCAGAACGGACGTACACACCGCACGCTGTTTTTCTTTAATTATTTGTTTGAGGGAAGCTGGATGGCGGTGCGAAACAGCGGCTTTGCATGGGAACCGGGAGCCTTCCAGATATTGATCAACCTCGCGCTGCAAATAGCTATACAGCGTCAAGACGGAAAGCGACTGTTCTCAAGAGTGTGCATATACACTCTTGCAGTGATATTTACCCGATCCACTATAGGTTACGTCGTTTTGGCGATAAATCTGTTCTGCTTGGTGAGAAAGCACAGAAAGTACCTGCCCATCATTGCAACGGCGTGCTTGCTGGGGCTTGTTGTGATAATTCCCGAGCTTCAGTATCAGATACAGTATAAGCTGTTTGGCTCAAGAGCCTTCGGCGCAAGATTTACTCCGCTTATAAACGCGATAAAGTATGCGTGGTATATGCCGCTCGGACTTGGCTCTACGGGGTATGACGCGGTGTATGAGAGCGCGTATATCGGCTCGTACGACTGCTTTACGCAAATACTGCTTCGCTTTGGCTATCCTATGCTGATCTACGTCATGGGAAGGATAGCAAAAATATTCCGCAAGGATAACAAATATATTGCTATCATACTGATAATAAGCTTTTTGTCAGAGCCTATCTGGGGAAATCTGCTTATAACTGCTATGTATTACTTGGAAGACAAAAAAACTTTGGGGGTATCGGATGGAGAAATCGTTGCCGTCTAACGGACGTAAATATGGCCGTATCATGCTGATTTTGGTCGTAGTGTCCACTCTTTCCAAGGTATTTGGCTTTGCAAGGGATATAGTTCTGTCGAATACCTACGGTGCCAGCATAGTTGCCGACGCATATCTTTCCGTGCTGTCAATATCGGATATGTTCCTTGATCTGTTTGCTCATACGGCAATGATGGGGTTCGTTCCGTTGGCTATCGGTAAGCTCAACAGCTCCCGTGATGAATTTAATTCATTTACCACCTCGGTCATGAAGGTGCTTTTGAGCGGCGCTTTGCTTTTCTCGCTTGTGCTGTCGCTTTTCCCGGGAATGGTGATAAATCTGTTAGCTCCTGGCTTTGAGGGCGAGCAGCGAGCATTGGCAATGGTGTTTTTGCGGATATTGAGCCTTACCATGCTGTTTCGTTCCGTCACAAGCGTTTTTCAGTCATATCTCGGAACTGTAAAATGCTTTCTTCCGTCGGCTTTTTTGGGAATAACTCTGGATATTTCGGTTATACTCGCTATCATTATCAGTAAGAGATACGATCTTGCGTATCTTTTGCCCGTCGGAGTTGTTATAGGAACGCTTTTGCAAACGCTGCTGCTGCTACCCTTCGTGCTAAAAAAGGGATTTCGACTGCGGCGAAAGGCAGCCACCGTTTGGAGCGATATCAAGTCACTGCTTGTGATGAGTATTCCCGCAGTATTGGCGGTAGGACTTATGCAGATATCCACTCTGTTTAACAAGGCGTTGGCGTCGGGCATGGAGGTCGGAGCTATCACTATGCTCAATCATTCGGGCAAGATCAGCTTTTTCGTTGAGAACATTATAGTTTCGTCCATAGCCACGGTGCTGTACCCGCTTTTGTCAGAGCATCATATCAAAGGGGAGATGCAGGAGATAAGGGACGCGCTTGGGGGAGCAATAGATAAGCTTATAACCTTCCTGCTTCCCGCCAGCGTGGGACTTGCTCTGCTGTCCGAGCCCATAATCGACCTTTTGTTCGGTCACGGCGAGTTTACGGATGAAAACGTGAAAACCACGGCAGTTTTGATGGTGCTTCAGGTTATCGGAATCGTGGGAATAGCCGTCCATACGCTTTTGTCGCGCGCGCTGTTTTCCATGAAGCGAGTCAAGCTTTCCATAGTGATATCGCTTTCCTTGCTTGCCGTATTTCTCGGATGCTCCTACGTGCTTTCACGCGTGTGGGGGCTGTACGGAATTGCTCTGGCAACGGGAGTTTCGTATACCGCAGGAGGAGTGGTTTATTACTGCGTGCTTAATAAAATATGCGGCGGCATAAATGCTCGCAAAACGGGAATTACATTAGTAAAATCTGCAATTTCAACGGCGCTGATGGCACTTGCTGTGCTTGCGGTGACAAGCTTCGTTCCGTTGCAGGGCGCTGCAAATATGTTCGCGGCAGTAGCCGTGGGAGTTATTGTATACTTCGTGATGGCGAATTTAGTCAGACTTGAGCAGGCTTCGGTCAAAGGTCTTGTCAAGAGTCTTTTCCGTAAACGCGCTTAAAGCGGATCCTGAATGTGGAAAAGCAACGCGTTACCGATAGCAATTAAAAAGGAGATGCAATCATGAAACTGATCGATTTTGAAACAATAAAGGGATTGAATATTACACCCGAGCAGTGCTATAAATGGACGGAGGAAGCCATCGTTGCCAAAGAGGGATCTATACTTCCGCCCAAGATCAGCATGAAGCCGTCGGCAGGTGTTTTTTTCAACGTAATGCCGAGTATTATCAATACCACTCCGCGATATTCGGGAGTAAAATTGGTAACGAGATTCCCCGAGCGTGTGCCAAGTCTGGATTCACAGCTGTTGCTTTGCAATGCAGACAACGGCGAATTTCTGGCGCTGATGGATGCGAATTGGATAACCACAATGCGCACGGGCGCAGTTGCCGCACATTCCATCAAGCTGCTCGCAAAAAAGAATTTTTCATCCATCGGAATGATGGGACTCGGAAATACCGCAAGAGCTGCATTGATGATCCTTGCATCTGTTATAAAGGATAGGGAATTCAACGTGAAGCTGCTCAAATACAAGGGTCAGGAAATAGATTTTGCCGATAGGTTTAAGGATTACGAAAATCTGCATTTTTCTTACGTCGGCACGACAGAGGAGCTGGTCAAGGGCTCAGAGGTGGTAATTTCTGCTGCTACTTATTTGGCGGGAGATGTTTGTGGGGACGAATACTTTGACGAGGGCGTGCTGGTAGTACCAATCCATACGCTTGGCTTTACAAACTGTGATCTGTTTTTTGACAAGGTATTTGCGGATGACACAGGACACGTGAAGCACTTCAAATATTTTGACAAGTTCAAAAGATTTGCAGAGGTGTCGGACGTGCTTTGCGGTAAATGCGCGGGACGCGAAAATGACAAGGAGCGCATTTTGGCATACAACATTGGTATATCGATACACGATATAAACTTTGCGGCTCATATCTACGGGCTTGTTGATAAAAGTAAGCTGATTGACGTTGATATGCACAGCCCTGTGGAAAAATTTTGGATATGAGATTTGATCTTTAAAACTATAATTACAGCGATAGAAGGAGAAATAAAATGTCACTTTTCAAAAACAAAACGCTACTCATCACAGGCGGAACGGGATCGTTCGGAAACGCGGTGCTTAACCGATTCCTCAAGACCGACATCGGAGAGATCCGCATTTTCTCCCGCGATGAAAAGAAGCAGGACGATATGCGTCACGAGTTCCAGTCGAGAATGCCCGAGGTTGCGGACAAAATAAAGTTCTATATTGGCGACGTCCGCGATATCGCAAGCGTAAGAAACGCTATGCACGGCGTGGATTACATTTTCCACGCGGCGGCGCTCAAGCAGGTTCCTTCCTGCGAGTTTTTCCCCATTGAAGCGGTAAAGACCAACGTGCTTGGTACGGAAAACGTACTCACCGCTGCTATCGACGCAGGAGTAAAGAATATAGTATGCCTTTCCACCGATAAGGCAGCTTACCCCGTAAACGCTATGGGAACAAGTAAGGCAATGATGGAGAAGGTTATCGTTGCAAAGTCCAGAACAGTAAGCCCCGATAAGACAAAGATCTGCTGCACCCGCTACGGCAACGTAATGTGCAGCCGCGGCTCTGTAATTCCGCTCTGGATCGACCAGATAAGAGCAGGCAATCCCATCACCATCACCGATCCCACTATGACAAGATTTATTATGTCCCTTGACGAGGCGGTCGACCTTGTACTGTTCGCCTTTGAACACGGCGAGAGCGGAGATATCCTTGTGCAGAAGGCTCCCGCTTGTACCATCAAGACTCAGGCTGAGGCAGTTTGCGAGCTGTTCGGCGGCGACAAGGAGAACATTAAGGTCATCGGTATCCGCCACGGTGAGAAGATGTACGAGACTCTGCTCACCAACGAGGAGTGCGCGAACGCCATCGACATGGGCGACTTCTACCGCGTACCCTGCGACAAGCGCGGATTGAATTACGACAAGTACTTCAGCAAGGGCGACGCAGATAGAAACCCGCTGACCGAGTTCAACTCTAACAATACAGCTCTCCTTGACGTTGAGGCGACCAAGGCAAAGATCGCATCGCT
>SVQX01000034.1 GCA_015065065.1 Oscillospiraceae bacterium | reverse complement strand
ATAAAGTGTTGCACCAAATTTGCACCAAAATCGCATTAGTATTCACCGCTTATTCTGCTCGACAAAATGAAATTTGTTCAGCGGCTCTTTGCTACTATGTTACCGATAGAATAATACATCAACACAATCGCTGTGCTCAACAAAGCACCGCCGATGATATCGGTAATCCAATGTACGCCTGACACAAGTCTGCCTATAACCATAAAGGTAATAAACACGGTAATCGTAAGCATTACACATCGTCTGAATAAGTCGTTTTTAATACGGGTACGAAGCTGCATCATTGCCGTAGGCATCACACACATCACAAGTATAGTTGTTGATGACGGATAGGATGCTTCTAAATATCCGTCAATGAGTGTCGGTCTGTAATTGATAACAACTATTTCAAAGAGGATATATACCGCCATTACAACGATGTAAAATCCACCGAGTGTAAGGATGCTTCGGTCAACTTTTAATAGACTCTTTCTTTTGATACATTGCACAATACCGAGAACGGCAAAACCGAATGCAACGCCAATCGGAACAAGACCAAGCCAATCCGTAATTATGTACAAGGACATATTCACACCCGTGAGATTGTGAATGTAGCCGTTCAGCGTAGCAAAGCCCACGCTCGATTGTCGGGGACCGATTGCCTCAACGTCAACGAAGCGAATTAACACAGTCCACAACACAAATACCGCAAGCAAGCCCACTCCTACCCAAAACAATCTGCTGTTTTTCTTTTCCATTATTCTTTAACCTTCCTTTTGTATATTGGCTCTCGCCTGAATACATTTTAGCGGAAGGCATAAGAATAATCAAGAAACGGCTTGTCACAGGCGTGATACGTTTCGTATCATTGCCGTTTTATCAACATCAAAGCCTTGATGGTTAACAATACGAACGCAAACACGGCGGCATACGGCTGTGAGCTTATCATAAAGAGCAGTACCAAGATTGCTCCGAGTGTGAGTGAAACCGTCGTTTTACTTTTCACCCACGCCATCGCTTGACAGTTCTGTAATGCGAGTGTCAAAATACCCATTACTGTCATTGCGATAACAGCGACAAGGTACGTTATTTTTAAGTATGGCTGAACGCAGCCAAGTGTGATGAGCGAAACACTTTGAATAGTTCCGTCCGCTTTTTCAGCAAAGAACGGCAGAAAAAGGAGCATTGCGATACTCAAGTCAAGTAATCCGTATATTAAATCACGAAAACGCTTTTCTTTTCGTTTGTTGTCTTCCTCGGCTATCGTCAATACCTCGTCGGTAGAGAGTAGCTCGTCAACCGTCACCGAAAAGAATTTCGCGATCGCTTTTAGTGACTCTATATTCGGATATCCTCTGCCTGACTCCCATTTTGAAATAGCAGTTCGGGAAACGTAAAGCTTCTCGGCAAGCTCCTCTTGCGTAAGCCCCTTTTGTTTTCTTAATTCTTGAATCTTTTCATTAAATTCCATATCAAACCCTATATATATTTCTATTTCATTATATTTTCACAGACAAATTCAAGTTTATAGATTGGTTAGATTATACCATAAAAACGGTGAAAAGTAAATAGGACGGCGGAGTTTTTACAAATTGAATCGCCTATCCATGTAGGGTGGGGGCTTGTCTCCCGCCGCAATCAAATATATCAAAAAACGGCGGCAGCAAGCCACCGCCCTACGAAAAAGAAAAAGCCCTGCCGAAGCAGAGCTTTTTGTGTATCGAAATAATCCCAAATGGGTAATTATCTCTTGGAGAACTGAGGTGCGCGACGTGCGCCCTTGAGTCCGTACTTCTTTCTTTCCTTCATACGAGGGTCACGGGTCATAAAGCCTGCTGCCTTGAGAGCGGGACGGTAGTTAGCGTCTGCTGCTACGAGAGCACGAGCAAGACCGTGGCGGATAGCGCCTGCCTGACCGGAAATACCGCCGCCGTTTACGTTTGCAACGATATCAAACTTACCCTGTGTGCCGGTTACGCCGAAGGGCTGGTTTACGATAAGCTTGAGAGTCTCAAGTCCGAAATATTCGTCAATGCTGCGACCGTTGATGGTGATCTCGCCGCTACCGGGGTAAATGCGAACACGGGCAACGGACTTCTTTCTGCGGCCTGTGCCGTAGAAGTAGGGTTTTGCACTTGTATACATAGGGCTATGTCCTTCCTTTCTTCTGATTAAAGCTCGTAAGCTTCGGGCTTCTGAGCCGCGTGCTTATGAGCCTCGCCTGCATATACCTTAAGCCTGGTGAATGCAGCGCGACCGGGGGTGGTATCGGGGAGCATACCCTTAACTGCAAGCTCCATAGCTCTTTCGGGCTTGGTTGCCATCAAGGTCTTGTACTGAACGCTCTTCATGCCGCCGATATAGCCGGAATGATGGTAGTGATACTTCTGTTCCATCTTCTTACCTGTGAGAACAGCCTTATCAGCGTTGATTACGATAACGAAGTTACCGCAGTCGATATGGGGAGTGAACGTAGGATCGTTCTTACCGCGGAGCAAGTTTGCAGCTGCAACAGCAGTCTTACCGAGGGGCTTGCCTGCTGCGTCAATGATGTACCACTTGCGTACCACAGCTTCTTTTTTCTGCATAAATGTGGACATTTTGATAGTTCCTTTCATATAGTTCATTTTCTCATGCTCGCCTATTATACCACAACAGTTTGGGCTTGTCAATACCTTTTTTAAAAAATTTTTGATTTTTTTAATTTAGCATATCAAGACCTCTCGTTTTCTCGCGTTTTCGCCGTTTTTTCTCCTTCGTTCTCGCGCACCGTCACATTTTTTGCCGGAATTTTTTTGCGCTTTGCGGTCATACGCCGACTGAGGGTGGCATATATTCCTCTTGTAAGACAAGGACAAACCCGAGAAAAGAAAGGAACGAAGCTATGGAAAAATATTATTTACCCGAAGGAAATCTTTTATCGTCGCCGCAAAACCGCGAATTTATATCCTCACTTGACGGACTTGAGCGCGCTATGGCGTGCGGCGCTATAATCGAGGGCATAGCAAAGCTGTGTGACTCCTCATTTGATCTGCACGTAGACTTCCCTGCTATGCCGAGCGTCAGAGGCATCATTCCGCGCGCTGAATGTGCATATGTCAAAAACGGCGAAGAGATAAAGGATATTGCCGTGCTTACCCGCGTTGGCAAGGCTGTATGCTTTAAGGTAATAGGAATCGAGCGGCGTCCCGACGGGATAGTTGCGCATCTTTCGCGCAGGCTTGCGCAGATGGAATGCTACGAGAGGTATTTATCTGCCTTATGTCCCGGTGACATCATCAACGCGCGAGTTACGCATCTTGAGCCGTTTGGCGCGTTTGTGGATATCGGCTGTGGAATGGTGTCGCTGTTATCGGTTGACGCTATTTCGGTATCCCGCATATCGCACCCACGCGACAGGCTGTACTGCGGTCAGGCAATATGGGCAGTGGTGCGCAGTATTGACCGCTCAAACGACCGTATTTTCGTTTCCATGCGGGAGCTGCTTGGCACTTGGGAGGAAAATGCCGCGAATTTTGAGTCGGGACAGACGGTGGCGGGTATTATCCGAAGCGTTGAGGATTACGGCGTTTTCGTTGAGCTGTCTCCCAATCTCGCAGGACTTGCGGAGGTGCGCGAGGAGGACCGGGAGATCTATCGCTCCATGATAGGCAGAGGATGCGCGGTATTTATCAAGAGCATAATTCCCGAGCGCATGAAAATAAAGCTGGTCCTACTTGATAGCTACCGTTCCGAGCCGACCTTCCCCACTCCCCTCACCTATTACATACACGGCGACAAAGCCGAGCATATTGACTCATGGGTATACTCTCCAGTCGGCGCAAGGAAGCGCGTTGAAACTGTATTCGAATAAAAAAATTGCCGTCCTGCGACAACCGCAGGACGGTCCTTTTGCAAAAAATATAAAAAATATATTCTAAATGTAAATAATAATAAAATACGGTTTACAATTATGCAAATATGTGGTATAATAATCGGTGTAGATCTTCTGAATGAGGGAAATATATATGCAGATCATCAAGCTTAACGTAGGTGACATTCTGGAGCTAAAGAAAACACACCCCTGTGGCGGCAAGCTGTTTCGGGTAATGCGTGTGGGCAGTGAGGTGCGTATCGTATGCGAGAGCTGCGGACGCGACCTTATGCTTGACCGTATAAAGCTTGAAAAAGCTATCAAAAGCATTCAAGCTGCACAGGATAGACTGAATAGTGATACATAAAAAACGGAGGACAAAATGGAAAACATGCCTTTGAACGAACAACAGGTGGAAAAAGCCACCGCTACTCTGGTAAAGAAAAATAAATTTGCTCAGATAAAGGACAGGCTACTCAACGACAAACGCCGCGGTATTTTTAATACCTACGGATATCTGTGGCTTGCGGCGGCTATTCCCGCACTTATTATGTTCCTGATGTATCTTGTGCGCGGGCTCTATCCGTTTGGCGACGGCTCGGTGTTGGTGCTTGACCTTAACGGTCAGTACGTTTATTTCTACGAGGCGCTCCGCGACTTCATCTACGGCGACGGCAGTCTGCTGTATTCCTTCTCCCGCGCGCTCGGCGGTGAATTTTTAGGAATATACGACTATTATATTGCCAGCCCCTTTTCTTGGCTGGTAGCGCTGTTCCCCAAGGACAGAATGCTGGAAGCTCTTTTGTTCATATTCATCTTAAAGACGGCTATCAGCGGATTTACAATGGGCTTCTATCTCCACAAGCATTCCGCTAAGGTCAACAAGCTGGCTATTATCACCTTCTCAATATTGTATGCCATGTCCTCCTACGCCGTTATCCAGCAGCACAATTCCATGTGGATAGACGCGCTGATGTGGCTTCCTTTGCTCACTTACGGCATTGAGGAGCTTATCAAGAAGGGACACTTCCGTCTGTTTACTGCTATTCTCGCCATCACGCTGATAAGCAATTTCTATATCGGTTACATGGTGTGCATCTACACCGTAATCTACTCCTTCTATTACTATTTTGCTCACAACGAGAATAACGAGAACAATCCCTTGGGCGAGAAAAACCACTTTGTGCGTTCCGTTTTACGCGTGGGCGGTTGGGCAGTGCTTGCAATAGGTATTGCCGCGCTTACCGTTCTGTCTGCAAGATACGCGCTCTCCTTCGGTAAAAACGAGTTTTCCAACCCAGACTGGTCCATCAATCAGAAATTCAACCTTTTTGAATTCATCTACAAGCTTCTCCCCTCCTCTTACGACACAGTAAGACCTGCGGGACTTCCCTTTGTATACTGTGGAGTACTGACCGTTATTATGGTACCTGCGTACTTCATGTCCAAGAAGTTCTCCAACCGCAAAAAGGTTGCGGCGGCACTTCTGATCGTATTCTTTATCGCGTCCTTTGCGGTAAGCCCGCTTGATCTTATCTGGCACGGCTTCCAGAAGCCCAACTGGCTCAACTACCGTTACAGCTTTATGCTCTGCTTCATCCTTATTACGCTGGCGTACAAGGCGTTTGAGCATATCGAATTCTTCAGCCGCAAGGCACTGCTCGGAGTAGTTGCATTTATCGGTCTGTACACGCTTCTGCTTCAGGAGCTTGGCGATTATATGACCGGACTCAACGAGAAAATAGTCATCTCGCCTTGGGGTACAGTGGGACTTACGCTGTTCTGTCTGCTCGTATACTTTATTATCATTTGCCTTATGGGCAGGTCCAAGAAAAAGAACAAGGAGCTGCTTATTACCGTTCTCGCATTTATCGTATGCGCGGAGGTATTCACCAGCGCGCTTTGCGACGTGAACAAATTTGACGAGGACGTTTCCTACTCTTCCTATTCCAAATACAACAACTTCCTTGCCACCTTCCGCCCAATTGTGGACACTATTGAGGAAAACGACAAATCCTTCTACCGAACCGAAAAGACCTACCACAAAAAGACAAACGACTCAATGGCACTCGGTACGAAGGGCTTGAGTCTTTCCACCTCTACCCTCAACCGCGACACAATAATTTATTTGCAGAAGATGGGATATTCCTCAAAGTCACATTGGTCGAAGTATCTCGGCGGAAATCCCGTAAGCGATTCCCTGCTTGGCGTCAAGTATATTATTTCGAATTACAATTTCTCGGATTACTACGGCGCTCCCCTTTACACCAAGGAGGATTACGGGTACAGCGAGGACGTAAAGCTGACGGGAACCTACGACGTATATCTTAACGAATACGCACTCTCGCTTGCTTACGGAGTTGCAGACGATTACGGCGATTTCAAGATGACAGACTACGACACCCCCTTTGAGCGACTCAACGCTCTCGTTGCCGCTATGCTCGGAGAGGATGAGCCCGTTCCGATATTCGTCCCCGCCGTTATGTCGGAGGATATATCCCTCAACAACATGAAGCACGAGCATATAGACGCATCCAGAACGGCTGACAAGATCGACGAGGAAAAATATATCCCCGAGAACAAGGACAAAACCGCATCTCTGACGTATACGTTCACCGTCCCTACCGACAAAATGCTTTATTACTACAATCCCACGGGATATAACCGTCAGGTAAAGCTCAAGGCTAATACCTTGACCAAAGAGCCTATCACGGGTCTTACCCTTGCCTTTGGCGGCAACGAAACGACCCGTATGATCCATCTGGGTGAGTCCACCAAGGAGCAGCTTTCGCTGACCATCACCATTGACAACGACTCCAAGAACTTCTACACCCGTAAGAAGGCTTCTTACGTCTACTACATTGATATGGACGTATTCAAGGATGCCCTGGAGCGACTGTCAAGGACTCAGCTCACCATAAACGAGGATTACACCGACGATGATCTTACAGGCTCTGTAAAGACTCTCAAGGACGATCAGCTAATGTATACCTCCATTCCATACGACGAGGGCTGGAACGTATACGTTGACGGCAAGAAGGTGGAGATCCTTGAAACCTCCGACGCCGTGATGTCCTTCCGTATTGACAAAGCGGGCGAGCATGATATCAGGCTGAAATACATGCCTGCCGAAATAATGCTTGGAATTATCGTTACCTCCGTCAGCGCCGTGCTGTTTATCGCGATCCTTGCGGCTTATCCCTTTATCAAGAAGATAAAGCTGTTTAAAAAGACCGTGCTGATCGACGGCGAAGAGCTGCCAAGGCTTCCTACCGAAGAGGAGCTGACTCCTATGGCTCGTGGCGATATCGGATATATGGAGGACGACGAGGCAGACGAATCGCAAAAGCAGCCTCACGTTGAGAACAGCAAGGGCAAGTCACGCAAAAAATAATCTCCATAAGTAAATTGAACCCTGCAACCATGTCGACACGGCATGGTTGCAGCCTTAAAGAAAGGAAAAGCTATGTTTTACTACATCAAGGGAAAGCTTGTCACTGCCGCTCCGGGATATGCGGTCATTGACGCTATGGGCGTGGCTTACAAGCTGACCGTCAGCGAAAATACCTATCGCGCTCTGCCTGCGCGTCACAGCGTTACCGCTCCCCCCGACGCAACCCTTTATACTTATCTTGCGGTGCGCGAGGACGGCATCGAGTTGTACGGATTTATTAACGAAAGCGAGCTTTCCTCCTTTAAAATGCTGATATCCGTTTCGGGCGTTGGACCTAAGGCGGCTATGTCTATTCTGTCACAGCTCACTCCCGAAAGATTTGCTCTCGCAGTTTGCACAGACGACAAAAAGGCGATCTCCGCCGCAAGCGGTATCGGTCCGAAAACGGCGGCAAGAATTATTCTTGAGCTGAAGGACAAGCTGTCCAAGCAGACGGAATTTGATCTGTCTGCAGCCGAAGCACCTGTCGCTAATATTTCCCCGACAGCCGCACGAGGCAAGCTCAGCGAGGCGCAGGATGCACTTATTGTGCTTGGTTACACGCGCGGCGAAGCGCAGAACGTACTCAAAAATATTGACACGGACTCCCTCCCCCTTGAGGATATTATCAAGGAAGCCTTGAAGCGTCTTATGCGCTCCTGATTTTCGGAAAGGATGAGCTATTATGAGCAAAAATTCAAAGACTAATATCACCGCCTTTGACCTGTTTGCGGACGGCGACAATTCCCCCTCCGATATTTACGAGAAGGCTTACGAGGACAGACACTCGGGTGCAGATTGGGATGCTGACGGTGACATGGATTTTGAAAATCGCATAGTTTCCACCTCCTTCAAGCCGGGGGACGACGATAGCGAAAACAGTCTGCGCCCCAAGCACCTTGGCGATTATATCGGTCAGGAAAAGGCTAAGGAAAATCTGAAGGTCTACATTGAAGCGGCGCGGCTTCGCAGCGACACGCTTGACCACGTTTTGCTGTACGGCCCTCCCGGTCTTGGTAAAACGACCCTCTCAAACATAATTGCCAACGAGCTTGGTGTAAACATCCGTATTACGTCGGGTCCTGCCATCGAAAAGCAGGGCGACCTTGCGGCGCTTCTGACCAATCTCAATCAAGGCGACGTCCTCTTTATCGACGAGATACACCGTCTGTCCCGCGCGGTTGAGGAGATACTTTACTCCGCTATGGAGGACTACGCACTGGACATTATTATCGGAAAAGGCCCTGCGGCGAGAAGCATTCGAATTGATCTTCCCAAGTTCACGCTTATCGGCGCGACCACTCGCGCAGGTCAGCTTACTCCCCCCCTGCGCGACCGCTTTGGCGTTCTGCTTAAGTTGGAGTTCTACACCCCCGAGGAGCTTGCTCTTATCGTTAAGCGCAGCTCGTCCATTTTAGGTATAGAGATCAGCGACGACGGCGCTTACGAGATCGCTTCCCGATCTCGCGGAACACCTCGAATCGCCAACCGTTTACTTAAGCGTGTGCGCGATTTTGCGCAGGTCAGCGGCAAGGACGTTATCGACTCCGCTATCGCCGGCTATGCACTTGACAGGCTGGAGATAGACGCGCTCGGACTTGACAACACCGACAGAAAAATCCTTGAGACCATTATCAAATTCTATGACGGCGGTCCTGTTGGACTTGAAACGCTTTCTGCTACCATCGGCGAGGAATCGGTCACCATAGAGGACGTTTACGAGCCTTATCTTATGCAGATGGGCTTTATCAACCGCACGCCGCGAGGCAGATGTGTGACCCGTCTCGGCTACAACCATCTCGGTATTCCCATGCCGAGGACAAATATGAGTACCGCACGCGATCAGGTAGGATTTTTTGATGCTCCTGCCGACACTGAGGATTGATCCGTATGGACGGCGATTATATTCCCGTTTTATCGGCGGAGCAAATGAAGCTCTGCGACAGCTACACCATTGAAAAATTAAGTGTCCCCTCCCAGACGCTTATGGAGCGCGCGGCGGAACGTGCCGCTGACGTCCTGCTTTCAGACAGCCGTTTTGATACGCGCCGCGTACTTGTGCTTGCGGGCGGCGGCAACAACGGCGGTGACGGAATTGCTATGGCTCGACTTTTGCACGGCAAAGGAATTTACACAAGCGTGTGCTTTGTGGGTGCTGTCACGTCGGACGGCTTGCCTGCTTCGAATAAAACAAGCGTTGAATGTATACGGCAATATCGTCTTGCCGTGTCGGAGGGCGTAGAATTTATTTTGAAGGCAGACCTCTTTGCGTCTATTGACAGCTACACCTGCATTGTTGACGCTATTTTCGGGATCGGACTGTCGCGAGATATCGAGGGCGAGATTTTTGACATTATTCAGCTTGTCAACGGTTGCAACAAGCCTATTCTTTCAGTAGACGTGCCTTCGGGAATTGACGCGGATGACGGGCGAATTTGCGGTATTTCCGTCCGTGCGGACGTTACCGTGTGCATTCAGGCACTCAAAAGCGGGCTTCTGCTCTTTCCCACGGCGTCATTTGCGGGAGATATCCGCGTTTGCGATATCGGAATAGACCTCTCTCCCGTTTGTCAAAAGGAGTATATGCGTATGCTTTGTAAAGAACGTCTGCCCGAATTTTTCCGTCGGGGACGGCGGAGCAACAAGGGCAGCTTCGGGCGTGTTCTGTTTATCTGCGGAAGTTGCGGCATGAGCGGTGCGGCTTATCTGTCGGCATCTGCGGCTCTGCGCTGCGGCATCGGTCTTGCGCACGTTTTCACCCACGGTGACAACCGCGTTATTATTCAGTCACAGCTCCCCGAGGCTATCGTTTCGACTTATGCTGATGTCGCATCAGCAAAGCTTACTTTAAATCAACCGCTCGCAAGCGCTGACTTAGCGGTAGTCGGTTGCGGACTTGGACGATCTGCGACTGCCTATACTCTGCTGGAACATGTATTGAATTTTGAAAAGAAAAATCCGCTCGTTCTTGATGCGGACGCATTGAATATTATAGCCCAAAACCCACAGCTTTGGCTGACAAAACGGTTTACGGACGGCGGACGGCACATCACCGTTATAACTCCGCATCCTGCGGAATTTGCTCGGTTGACGGGTGCTTCGGTGCGTGAGATACTGCGGGATATGCCTTATCACGCAAGGAAATTTGCGAAGGAACACGGCGTTTTTGTGGTATTGAAGGACGCTCACACGGTTATTGCCTCCCCAAACGAAGAGTGTTATATCAATCCCCACGGTAATTCGGGTATGGCAAAGGGCGGCTCGGGTGACATGCTTGCGGGAATTATCGGTGCTATGCTTGCAGATATTGCGTCTGGCACGGACGCGAGTGACTCCGACATCGCCCGTCGCATCTCGGCAGCAGTGCTGTTGCACTCGCTCGCAGGCGAGGCGGCGCGCGCAGAGCTTGGCGAGGTTTCCATGCTTCCCACAGACGTTATTTCGGCTATCAGCCGCGTGACTAAAGATTTTTGCGATACCACCACAAAAATTGAATTTATTTAAGTTAAAAACCTACCTGCGAACACAGGTAGGTTTAACTTTTTATTGGGCAAATGCAGTGTAGACCTTATAGTAATCAGCAAAGGCCTCCTTCTGCTTATTAACCAGCGTTTGTGCCTCGCGCCAGCGTCCCACCATAGCGCGGTATTCGGAGCGCACGGAGTCGTCGATACGGGCGACATCACTGTCCTCCCAGCCCGAAAATTCGCGGAGCATTGCGCGCAGACAGGTCTTATTCCACCCGCTATCACCGCTTATATGCTGAACGGTGCGCTTTACAGCTGCTCTTGCGGTTATAGCGTCATACATCTCACCGCAGCTATCCGAGATTATCTGTATCATATCAAGCAGTCGCTCAACGTCAGACGCATCCCCGTCATTTAGGGTAAACCTTCCGGTTTCCTTGATATCACCCCAAAATCCGCTGCCGACAGAGCCGTCCAGCACTGCCTCATAGCACGGGACGAGGGCGTTATCAACATCACTCCAAAACAGTCGCTCGCGCTCTGCCGTATAGGCAGCAAGCATGTTCCGCGCAGTAACGGAGCTTTCGTTCCATTCCTCGCGGAGCGCCTCTGCCGCGCTTGGAATATTCTCCGTGAGTAGCTTCATTACAGAATCGAAATTCTGCTCGGATATTCGGTTATGGACAAGTCCTTCCTTTTGAGCCTCAAGAATTTCAGCACACAGCTTCATTTCGGAATAGAGCGAATCGATCAGCGCGGTGCGTCTTTGAGCGAGTCGGGTGAGCGTTTCGTTCATTTCAAGGCAAGCGGAATAAGCGGCGGCGTTCTCCTCGCGCATGGGTGAGCTACCACTCTCGCCGTCAGCGGCATAGCAGAACAAAGGTCGCAGAGTTATCCAGTTACTAGCCATAAGCTCAGCGATAAGCTTTTGGTTTACGGCAAGCTGCTCACGGTCGCTGTCGTTTTCGCAATCAAACGAGCGATAGACCGTCTTTATGTAATCGAGAGGGATAACGCTGTCACCTTCAAGCTCGGCGGTGTTATTATTGATGATACCCATTATTGCAATCTTGATGTGTCGGGCAAGCGTTGCAGACGTGATTGCGCGCAGCGTAGGATAGCGCGCCTGCAGGTCGTCGAGGAATGCAGACTCGGTTTCATCAAAATCCTTGATGGACGGAGGATTTTCGGTGTCGTATCCGTCGGGTAGGAGCGTCATTGCATCCTCAAGCACCTCCAGACGTCGACGGCACTCGGTGGCGAATATATCGTAGGAAGTGCCTACGAGGGTGAATGCCCCGGATGCACTGTCGTCGCTTACGATATGTCCCGAAAAATACTGAACTGCCCGCGATGCAAAGGTATACTCGCTCTGACTTCCGACGATCATTCGGAGCATGACCTCCTCCAGCTTCATACGCTCGCGCCAAACAAGCGCGTTCTGATTGCGCAAAAGCCCCGAAGCAGAGTTGGTATCGCCAGAGCGGTCACATGCACCGTCCGACAAGACGACAACGGCAAACGGCATTGTCTTTTGTAAAACGACGGTCTTTGTTGCAACTGCGGGGGCGCTCTCCGAGGGCTCAAGTGCTTCTATCCGAGGTAATTTTTCCTCCCACAGCACCTTCATTCCCTCGTAATCAAGCAGGAAAAACTTAAAGTTACCCGCGCCGAACATATTGATGGCGAATTCATCGCCCTGCAGATTCTCAATTTTGCACGCTGCCAAGGACACCGAAAAATCCGACTCTGCGCTTGGGGCAAGTCCGCCAAAGTCAGCCATAGCACGGCGAAGTCGGAAAAGACCTGCGGCGATATTCTCGCCCAGACGGTTGGCATAATACTCGGTAGCACTTGACTCGGATACGTACTCCGAGGGTGTCGCGCGCATGGTCTGGAGTGTCATTGCCTGCGCCATTACTGCAGCGTATCGCGACACAAGATGCTCGTATCCGTTCTCCGTCCCCGTCAGGCTACGGTTAATGATATCAAGGTTTTCCTCGGAGCTGTCAAGCATCTCCGAAAAAAGGCTTTCAAAAAGGCGGTTTGCCTCGTTGTAAGGATATATGTAGGTTGGCGGTATCATTCCGCGCTTGGAGGGCTTGCCGTCTGCGGACACAAGCAGAGTGCGGGTAGCGACGGGTACTGCCTCCGACACAAAGCCAAACGCCTCCGGATTTTCCGCAAGAAATACGGTGGGTAGCCACTGTTCCTTGGAGTAAGGCGGGAGCGGCGATATATTGTGATCAAAATTCATATTTCACGCCTCCTTTTGCTTATCTGTATACAGTATAACATATATTTTCAATTTTTACAAGCGGGACGGCAGATTTTTTTGATTTAATTATATATGTGCGGTATCCCATACAATGTGGAGTGCAAATTTTGCACTCCACATTTCACTCGGCACAGCCGAATTTCACCGCGAAGCGATTTCACCCACCGCCGGCGTGCCATTCTTGAGCGAAGCGAAAAATTCGCGGGCGGCGTATTTCACTCCGCAAAGCGGTCTACGGGTTGCCGTCTATCAGCTCACTGACGGTCACGAATTTATATCCGCGCTCGATAAGCTCGGGGATGAGTAATCGCAGAGCCGCGGGCGTTGGGCTGTCATGACCGATAAAATCGTGCATAAGGATTATATCCCCTGCTGTTACCACGGACAGCACGTTATCCTTTATATTCTCGGGCGAAGTGTGCGCCCAATCACGGGTGTCCACGTCCCACAGCACGACACGGTAGTCGAGTTCTTTTATGACTTCCTTCACCGTTTCGCTCATCTGCCCCTGCGGAGGACGCAGAAATTTAGTCTTGCGCTCCGAAACCGACGCCACGGCATCCTCGCACCGCTCGATCTCGCTTATAATATCGCCGTAGCACATATTTCCTATCCGAGCGTGTGAAAAGGTGTGGTTTTCCACCTCGTGCCCCGACTCAAGCAGTCGCTCGGCGGTCTTGGGATAATACTCAATGTTTTCTCCCACCGTAAAAAAAGTGGCACTGATACCGTAGTCGTCCAGAATATCAAGAATTATCGGCGTGTAATACGGGTGCGGTCCGTCGTCAAAGGTCAGAGCTATTTCCATACGGTCGTTTTTCTTTTTGTGATACACAAGCTCGTCCTCTCCCCATACCGCGCTGTCGGTATACCTTGCCGCCTCTATCGTGACGTCACCGCCCGTCGTTCTTTTCCATTCAAGAAAAAAACCAAGCAATGCAAGCAGCAAAAATATAACTCCCGCCACCGCCATAAACCGCGAAAACGCCTCACGCTCATCCGCATGGCGGCGATTTTTTATTCTACGCATTCTGCCCACCCGTTAGCTCATCAAGCGTACCGAAGCGATAGCCGTCCGCCTTCAGCTCCCTTATAACGTCGCCCAGTATCTGCGCGTTGGTGGCAGACGTAGGATGCAGGAGGATGACCGCGCCGTTGTGGATATTATCCATTATTTTTGCCCTTGCCTTGTCGGCGGACATTTGCCTGTTGTTATCCCAGTCGGCGTAGGCGAAGCTCCAGAACACCGTTTTATATCCCAATTTCACAGCGTTATCCAGCATTTGAGTGCTGAATTTTCCCTCGGGCGGACGGAAATATTTTGCCACCTCAACCCCCGCGCTGACTTTACATTCGTCCTCTAGCCGTTTCAGTTCTGCGGCAAGCTCGTCTAGCGGCTTATCTGACATATTCTTATGAGTATAGGTATGATTACATACGAGATTGCCGCCGTCTGCCATTCTCTTTACTGTGTCCGGATTACTTTTGGCAAGGTTTCCGAGAATAAAAAACGCGCCCGTAACCTGCTCTGCGGCAAGTACGTCAATTATTTTTTCAAGATTTTCGTTGCAATATCCTGCGTCAAAGGTAAGGTAGACCACCTTGTTTTCTGATGTGGGCGAGGTATTATTATGGTCTATATAATACGCGCCGTGTCGCTCCACCTCGGCAAGACGAGCGTCGGCGGTGGGTTGCTTGTGGTCCTTGACGTGTACGCAGTACCAGCCCATGCTCTCTGCCGATACAGATGCACACAGCATGGCGGCAGCCAGTATCGCGGCAAGGGCGGCTATACATTTGAATTTCATTTTGTGCAAAAACATTTCGTGCCTCCGTTTTTGAGTTTCGTTCCGTCAATTATTCTTGATTTTTCGCGCGTATTTTAACCCCTGCAATTTATACCTTGCTTAGAAAAATGTTTATTTATAAAAGCGGCGTTTAATATTTATGCAAAATTGTGGAATATGCCTATTGAAATATTGATATTATTGAGGTATAATTATGCTTGTCGAAATGTTTTTCGTTTACTGTTTTAAAGTAATAAATTGCCAAGTGGCATAGGAGGATTCAAAAATGAAAGCAAAAAAAGAAATCAAAAAGATCGTGCTTGCTTATTCGGGCGGTCTTGATACGTCCATTATCATTCCGTGGCTCAAGGACAACTATCCCGGCTGTGAGGTGATCGCAGTTTGCGGCGACGTCGGACAGGGCTCTGAAACCGACGGTCTTGAAGAAAAGGCTATCAAGACAGGCGCGTCCAAGCTTTATATCGAGGATCTGCGCAAGCCCTTTATTGAGGAATTTATCTATCCCACCCTCCAGGCGGGCGCACGCTATGAGAATCAGTACCTTCTCGGTACCTCCTTCGCTCGTCCCATTATCGCAAAACGTATAGTTGAGATTGCAAAGGCCGAGGGAGCTGATGCTATTGCTCACGGCTGCACGGGTAAGGGCAACGACCAGGTCCGCTTTGAGCTGACTATCAAGGCTTTCGCTCCCGAAATGGCTATTATCGCTCCTTGGAGAACTTGGGATATCAAGTCCCGTGAGGAGGAGATCGCTTACGCTGAGGAAAAGGGTATCCCGCTCAAGATCAACCGCGAGACCAACTACTCCAAGGACAAGAACATCTGGCATCTGTCTCACGAGGGTCTTGACCTTGAGTCCCCTGCCAACGAGCCTCAGTACAACAAGCCCGGCTTCCTTGAGATGGGCGTATCCCCCGAAATGGCTCCCGACAAGCCTACATACGTTACCATTCATTTTGAAAAGGGCGTTCCTACCGCTATCGACGGTGTGGACATGGACTGCATTACCCTGCTTGAAAAGCTGAATGAGCTTGGCGGTGCTAACGGCATCGGTCTTGTTGACATGGTTGAAAACCGCCTTGTCGGTATGAAAAGCCGCGGCGTTTACGAGACACCCGGCGGAACTATCCTCTATGCCGCTCACGACGCACTTGAGACCATCACTCTTGACCGCGAGACCATGCACCTCAAGCAGATGCTGGCGGGCAAGTTTGCCGATTACGTTTACTTCGGTCAGTGGTACACTCCTGCCAGAGAGGCGCTTTCCGCATTCGTAACTAAGACTCAGGAGACCGTTACGGGCGACGTTAAGCTGAAGCTCTACAAGGGCAACATCATTCTCGCTTCCCTCACCTCTCCTTACACTCTGTACGATGAGGAGATCGCTACCTTCGACGAGGACGACGTTTACGATCAGTACGACGCAAACGGATTTATCAATCTCTTCGGTCTGCCCATCAAGGTAAAGGCTACTCTTGATGCAAGGCGCGAGGCTAACAACAAATAATTTTTAAAGGAAAACGTTTTTATGAAAATGTGGGACGGAAGGTTCTCCAAGGCGCTCGACAGCCGCGTGAATGACTTTAACTCGTCTATTCGCTTTGACTGCCGCATGTACCGCGAGGACATCACGGGCTCTATCGCCCACGCCACTATGCTTGGAAGGTGCGAAATAATTGAGGAGTCAGAGGCGGAGCTTATCTGCAAGACCCTTATGGAAATACTCGCGGATATTGACTCGGGCAAATTGGATTTTGATCCCGAGGCGGAGGATATCCACATGTTTATCGAAAGTGTGCTCACAGAACGGATCGGCGACACGGGAAAGCGGCTTCACACCTCCCGCAGCCGTAACGATCAGGTAGCGCTCGACATTCACATGTATATCCGCAAGGAGGCATATGAGATCCGCGCCCTTCTGCTTCGTCTGCTTGACATAATTACCGTCAAGGCGGAGGAAAATTATGATGCGGTAATGTCGGGATACACTCACCTTCAGCGCGCACAGCCTGTCACTCTTGGTCACTATCTTATGGCTTACGCGCAGATGTTCATGCGTGACGTTATACGGATTGAGGAGGTCAGCTCGCATGCCGACGTTATGCCTCTCGGCGCTTGCGCACTTGCGGGTACAACTTACCCCATTGACCGCCATTTCGTGGCTGAACAGCTCGGATTTTCCAAGGTAAGCGACAACAGTATGGACGGCGTTTCAGACCGCGATTTCGTGCTTGATATGGCGTACGCGCTGTCTGTTGTGATGATGCATCTGTCAAGATTTTCGGAGGAAATAATCCTTTGGTGCTCAAGCGAATTTTCATTTATTGAGCTTGATGATGCATATTCCACGGGCTCGTCCATAATGCCGCAAAAGAAAAACCCCGATATTGCAGAGCTGGTGCGCGGAAAGTCGGGACGTGTATACGGAAATCTGACTGCTCTGCTGACCGTTATGAAGGGTATTCCTTTGGCGTACAACAAGGATATGCAGGAGGACAAGGAGGCGATCTTTGACTCCATTGACAACGCTAAAATGTGCCTTGAGCTGTTTGCCGATATGCTCCGCACGCTGACGGTAAAGCGCGACAAGCTTCGCCACGCCGCAAGCAGTGGATTTATCAACGCCACCGATTGTGCCGACTATATGGTAAAGAAGGGACTCCCCTTCCGCACGGCGTACAAGATAGTCGGTAAGCTTGTGGCTTACTGCATTGAGAACGGAAAGACGCTTGAAACGCTCACGCTTGACGAGTACAAATCCATGTCGGAGGTCTTTGAGGCGGACGTTTACGAGGCTATTGATCTTGATGTTTGCGTGCGCGGACGCTCATGCTACGGCGGTCCCGCACCCGAGTCTGTGATTAAACAGATAGGCATAGCGCGAAATTTCGTTTCCGTAAGACAGCCTAAATAAAGACATAGGCATCTGCCGTTTTGGCAGATGCCTTTTCCTGTGGGATTATCCTATGCCTTCAGTGTCCGTTTTGGGCTTCACGGGATTGTCAGTTCCATTTTTGTAATAGACGTATCTGTCTCCGTTCTCATAGGTAACGACGATAAGATCCTCGTAGTTTTCAATGGAGGAAACAAGGATAACACCCTTGAAGGACTCCCATATTCCTTCGATTTTCAGCTCACCCTCGGTCTTTTGGAGCTTATACTTAGACGACGAAAGCGCGGCGGTAGCATATTTACCAGACAGGAGGTATTCCTCCCCGTTATATACAAGTGCTTCTCTTGATTCCGCCGTTTTCCACTCGGCAACATCGGCATAGTGATGGTATGACAAGTACTGCACTGCTACAAGTAAAATGGCAAGCACCGAGAAAATTATAAGCGCACGAAGGATTATCCGAGGTTTTTTGATTTCGTTGCTCATATCAGATAGCCCAGTTTCCGTTCTTGAATATTTCAACACGTCGACCGTCAGCGCAAATACCGACGACGGACAGGTCTTCCGTGCCGATCATAAAGTCAACGTGGATCATGGAATCATTAACGCCCATTTCGTGAAGCTCCTCACGGGTGTACTTATCATAGTCGCGAACACAGTTGGTAAAGCCCTCACCCATGGCAAAATGGCAAGCGGCGTTCTCGTCAAACAGCGTTTCATAGAAGGTAATTCCGCTGTTGCGGATAGGTGAATCGTAAGGCACGAGCGCACATTCGCCAAGCATACAAGCTCCATCGTCCATTGTAACCATCTGGCGGAGCAGCTCCTCGTTCTTTTCCGCGTGTACCTCGACCACCTTGCCATCCTTGAAGGTCAGACTAAAATTGTCGATAACCTCACCCTTATAGGACAGAGGAAGGGATGAATAAACGATTCCCTCCGCCTCGCCGCACTTGGGAGTCGTAAAGGTCTCCTCACTGGGGATATTGGGGTTGAACACCTCACCGTCAAGATTTTTCTCGCTACCGCCGAGGAAAAGTCCGCCCTCCATAAGTCCTACGCGGATATCCGTGCCGTTTGCGGACTTATATTCAAGCGTGCGAAGTCCAAGGCTATTGAGGTATTCGCATCTCTTGTGGAAGCTGAGGTTATGCTTGTACCACTCGGCAACGGGATCAAGGTCGTTGCCCTCGCCGTCAATTACTCGGCTACACATAAGGATGGCGCGCCACAGCTTCTCAACAGCGGTGGAGGTGCGCTCGCTCGGGAACACCTTTTTCGCCCAAGCCTCGCCGGGTACTGCGGCAATACACCACTTGTATTTATTATCCATAGCCTCGCGGTAAGGCTTGATAATGCCATATCGCATTTGCTGAGCCTTGGCGAGCTTTTCCTGATTGATGCCGCGGAGTCCGTCGGGATCGTCCGAAAGCAGGTAAAGCATACAGGGGTTTCTATCCACGCGGTATTTCAGCTTGGCTTCCTCAAAAGCTTCAACTGTACCAAGAGTTTTTACGCTCTGATAGCGTGTGCTGAGTCGTTGGAGAGGCTGATAGCTCCAATCAACTATAACCTTATCCGCGCCCGCCTTATAGCAAGCCTCAACGCACATATAAACGAATTCGGGCTGGTCAAGTCCTGCGGTGATAATAACTGCGTCGTGTTTTTTGACGTTGATACCCATGCGAGCCAGCAGATTTGCGTAATTTTTTAAAGTTGTTTTTTTCATTTTTACACCTCTGTCCGGAGTTTATTTACTTTTTCAGTATAACACACAACCTCAAAAAAGTCAACGGAATTTTACTAAATACTTGAATTTCACGTTATTTTATGCTACAATATATTTATCATGGTAAAGGAGGTGCGATATGCTTTTTGATAAATTGTTTTCCAAAAATGAAATGCTTGACGCTACAAGAAAAAAAGCGTACTCGCTACCTCTTTTTTTAGAGATTGCGGTATTTTTGCTGATATTTTTTGCATCCGAGCTGGTCGCGGGGCTGCTGTCGCAATTTTTGCTCTCCCCGCTGTTCGGAATCGTTCCCGCGCCTCTCTCTCCTGTGGATCTTTATTCAACCGCCGTTATAATTGCCGTCGTACTGCTTTATTGCAGGTTTTTTGAGAGCAGAAGCTTTACTTCCCTTGGATTTATAAAGCGTCGGGCTACCATTGAATACGCGCTGGGACTTCTGGTCGGACTCATCATGTTCGGCGCAGTAGCGCTTGCTTGCTCTGCTTTTGGCGGATACAGCTTTTCGGTGTCGGGCAACGTCGGCGCGATACTTCCCTCCTTGCTCTTGTTTTTTGGGGGATTTATGATGCAGGGCATGGCGGAGGAGGTACTTTGCCGCTCCTATCTCTTAAATTCCCTTGCCGCGCGGCAAAAGCACCCCGTGGCTGTTGGAGTGAGCGCAGTTGCCTTTTCCCTGCTCCATCTCGGCAACTCGTCCATAACGCCTATCGCGCTCATAAATATTGCACTGTTCGGAATTTTTGCGGGAATTTACTTTTGGCGGCGCGGAAGTATTTGGGGTATTGCCGCAATACACACCGCGTGGAATTTTGCCGAGGGAAATATTTTCGGCATCAATATCAGCGGTGTTGCTCCGCAGGTGTCAGTTTTCCGCGCGACGTGCTATTCCTCGCTATCGCTTATCAACGGCGGCGATTTTGGCGCGGAGGGCGGTCTTGCGGTGACGGCTGTGTTGCTTATATCGACGGTATGCGTGTGCTTTATACCCGCAAGCTCAAAAAATAAAGAAGCTTTCGACTGAGAGCTTCTTTACTTTTTATTGATTTTCCGTGCCTTTCAACTCCTGCAATTCCTTTAGGAAGGAATCTACGTCGCGGAATTCGCGATAAACGGATGCAAAGCGGACGTATGCCACCTCATCAAGTGCCTTCAGCTTATCCATTACCATTGAGCCGATCTCGGTGGAGGTGA
>SVQX01000033.1 GCA_015065065.1 Oscillospiraceae bacterium | reverse complement strand
GCTCTGGGACCCTTGGAGAAGGGCTTCTCGGAAATCACCTTGACCTCCTCGGTGTAGGGGTCAAACTCGGTCTCAACGTATGTAAATCCGTTGATACGGGAGATGATGTAAGCCGCATCCTTACCAAGACCGTTGAGGATAACGCGAAGGGGCTTTACGCGAACCTTGTTTGCGTTGAGTGCGATCTTGATAGCGCCCTCTGCTGCTGCGAAGGACTCGTGACCTGCGAGGAAGCAGAAGCACTCGGTCTCCTCGGAGAGGAGCATTGCGCCGAGGTTACCGTGGCCAAGACCAACCTTACGGTTTTCAGCAACGGAGCCGGGGATACAGAAGGACTGAAGTCCGATACCGATAGCCGCAGCCGCATCGGATGCCTTCTTGCATCCCTTCTTAATAGCGATTGCTGCGCCTACAACGTATGCCCACTTTGCGTTTTCGAAGCAGATGGGCTGGGTCTCCTCAACGATCTTGTAGGGGTCGATGCCGTAAGCGTCGCAGATATCCTTACACTCGTCGATGGAGTTGATGCCATATTCCTTAAGAGCCGCAAGGATCTTCGCCTCGCGTCTTTCATAACCTTCAAACTTAGCCATTATACACTACCTCCTTATTATTCCTTACGGGGGTCAATGTACTTTACAGCATCATTGAATCTACCGTATGTACCCTTGGCCTTCTCGTATGCTTCGTTAGGCTCCATGCCCTTTTTGATGAAGTCTGTCATCTTGCCGAGAGATACGAACTCGTAGCCGATAACCTCGTTGTTCTCGTCAAGTGCCATTCTGGTGCAGTAGCCCTCGGTCATCTCCAGGTAACGGACACCCTTTGCCTTAGTACCGTACATAGTACCTACCATGGATCTCTCGCCCTTACCGAGGTCCTCCATGCCCGCGCCGATAACAAGACCGTTCTCAGAGAATGCGGACTGGGATCTACCGTATACGATCTGCAAGAACAGCTCGCGCATTGCGGTATTGATAGCGTCGCAAACAAGGTCGGTGTTAAGAGCCTCAAGCAGGGTCTTACCGGGGAGGATCTCTGCCGCCATAGCAGCGGAGTGAGTCATACCCGAGCAGCCGATGGTCTCAACGAGTGCTTCCTCGATGATACCGTTCTTTACGTTAAGGGACAGCTTACAAGCTCCCTGCTGGGGTGCGCACCAGCCCACACCGTGGGTGTACGCGGAAATGTCGGTGATCTGCTTTGCCTGTACCCATTTACCCTCTTCGGGAATGGGAGCGGGACCGTGCTTGGGTCCTTTGGCAACGGGGCACATATGCTGAACCTCTTGGCTCATGGCATATTCGCAGTTGAATTCATTGCTCATGATTTTTATCTCCTTTTTTAATTTAATACTTTTTTATTCGCCAACCAGCTCGTCTATAAGCGGGGTGACGTATTTGACGTAATTTTCGCCGATGAATGCCGCGCCCTCATTGGTGGGATGGACTCCGTCGCCCGCATAATAGGAGGGCTCGTTTTCTGCCGCCTGAAGAATATCGTCAAGGGGCATATAGGCATCGGCAAACTCATCCGCAAGGCGCTTGATAATGGGATGGATACGCTCCACCTCGACGCGCATATGCGCCTGACAGTCACCTACGGTATAGGGCTGCATTATCATAATTTTTGCGTGAGTCTTTTCCTTGATCTTGGTAAGTATCGCGCGATAATTGGCTTCCATCATCTCGTCGGTATTATTAACGCCGCTGTATCTGTGCCACACGTCGTTAACTCCGAGCAAAAAGGTTACGACGTCGGGCTGAACGTCGATGATATCACTGTCTACGCGGGCAAGCATATCGTCTGTTCTGTTGCCCCAGATGCCCAGATTGATAAACTCAAACTCCACGTCGGGATACAGACCTCTGAGAATAGCCGACGCATATTTGGGATAGCTTCCGCCAAGATTGTGGATGTCGTTCTTGTCGCGGCGTCCGTCGGTTATACTGTCGCCCTGAAACAAATATTTGATCTTTTTCATTACAAATACCTCCGTTTTTAGTTAAGGATCGAGTCTATAAGGGGAGAGATGCATTCAACGTAATGCTCCGCCATAAATCTCGCGCCGTTCTCGGTAGGATGAACGCCGTCTCGGGTAAAATACTCGGGGGCTTCATCTCTCGACCAAAAGCAGTCGTCGATAGGCAGATAGGCATCAGCATATTCATCAGCCAAGCGCTTGACGATGGCGTGAACTCTCAGCATCTCCTCACGGATATACGCCTGCGCATATCCAACCGTATACGGTTGAATAAGCATTATCTTAGCGTGCGTTTCCTGCTTTAGCTTTTGGAGCAAAGTGCGATAGTTTGACTCGATAACCTCGTCTGTATTGGGAATTTTGAAGTCGTATCTGTTCCACACGTCATTCACGCCGACGAGAATGCTTATAATATCCGCGTCAACCTCAACGAAATCGGCATCCGCTCTTGCAAGCAAGCTGTCCGTTCTGTCCCCTCCGATACCGAGATTGACAAGCTCAAGCTCAACGTCGGGATATTTTTCTCTGAGCATCGCCGCGACGTACTTGGGATAGCTGTTACCAAGATTATGTATATCGCTTCTGTCGCGGTCACCGTCCGTAAGGCTGTCGCCTTGGAATAAAAGCCTTATCCGCTTCATATTGAATTATTTTACTATTTCTCCGTAAACAAGTCCAAATGCGCCTGCGGCGTTGCACTCATCGGTATCGATATGCATAGCCAGCTCGTAGTTGGGATTTACGCGGCAAACGACATCGTCGTAAACAGTGGTTCTGTCAGACTTGATAAGAACCCTTACGACCTCGCCGTTCTCAACGCCGAGACCTGCCGCCTGCTCGGGGTTAAAATGGATATGGCGCTTTGCGATAATAACGCCTTCATCTATCGTGATCTCGCCTGCAGGACCTACCAGCTTTACTCCGGGAGAGCCTGCAACGTCGCCGCTTTCACGGACGGGAACGTCGCGAAGTCCCAGTGCGCGAGCATCGGAGTAAGACAGCTCTACCTGAGTTGCGGGGCGTGTAGGACCGAGAACGCTGACCATCATCTCGCCCTTAGGACCTACTACCTTGATCTTTTCATTGTCGGATGCGAACTGACCGGGCTGGCTGAGCATTTTCTTTACCTTCAACTCTGCTCCCTTGCCGTAAAGTGCCTCTACTGCTTCCTTTGTAAGGTGCATGTGTCTTGCAGAGGTTTCAACGAGAATTTTGTTTTCCATAAACATTTCTCCTCTATGATAGATATTTTATTTATCGGTACGCCAAAGCACACCAAATCAGTTTATTATAACACATTTTTCGTCAAATGTAAATAGATATTTTCAAATAAATCCCGTCGAATACTCAATTTATTTTCGGGAATAATAACAGATGAGCAAAATTCAGCAAGGTATCGGAAAGGAGCTGCTGCGGAGTGAGCAAGGAAACACAAAATTCGGAGAACAAAAGCGACGTTTACGAGGGCATTGAAAAGGCGTCCTCGGTAATTGCGGAGAACGCGCGCGAATCCATACAGTGTCTGTCTATCGTCGGGCAGATTGAGGGGCATTATGCCCTGCCGGAGGGGCAAAAGGCTACGAAATACGAGCACCTTATTCCTCTGCTCGTATCCATTGAGGAGAGTGACCAGATCGACGGACTTTTAGTCATTCTCAATACCATGGGCGGCGACGTGGAGGCGGGACTTGCAATTGCCGAGCTGATATCCTCCATGCGAAAGCCTGCGGTGACGCTGGTGCTGGGCGGCGGTCACTCAATAGGAGTTCCGCTTGCGGTGTCGGGTAAGCGCTCCTTCATTGTTCCAAGCGCGACAATGACTATTCACCCCGTGCGTGTCAGCGGGACTCTTATCGGTGCGCCGCAGACCTACCACTATTTTGAGGAGATGCAGGACAGGATAGTAAAATTCATATGCGACCACAGCCGCGTAGCCGAGGAAGAGCTGCGCCGTCTGCTCATGCGCGCCGACTGTCTTGCCAACGATATCGGAACGGTAATTGACGGCGAGGAGGCGGTGCGCTGTGGGCTTATCGACGAGGTGGGCGGGCTTGACAGCGCACTGTCGGCTCTGCGCGAAATGATACGCAATTTTCAAGGCACAAATACAAATGTTAACTAATTTTAAAATGGTGAAAATATTATAAATTAAATGGAAAATCCCTTGCTTTTTTGAAAAAAATCGTGTATACTTGCAGTAAAGTTGCATGATGCAACGGTATCAACGACATTAGAACAAAGAGGTTTATTCAATGGGAAAAATTAAAATCACTTGCGATTCGACCTGCGACCTGACACAAGAGCTTTACGAAAAGTACGACGTTGAAGTAATGCCGCTTGGTATCGCCCTCGGCGACAAGCTTTATCACGACGGAGTTGACGTCAAGACCGGCGACGTATTCTCCTTCGTAGACGACAGCGGTATTCTCCCTAAAACGTCAGCGGTGTCGGTGGGTGAGTATATCGATCTTTTCAGAAAATACACAAGCGAGGGATACAGCGTTATCCATATCAATATTTCAAGCGAATTTTCGTCCTGCCATCAAAACGCAAAAATAGCTGCGGAGGAGGTAGAAAACGTCTACCCTATCGACAGCCGAAACCTGTCAAGCGGATCGGGACATCTTGTGCTGGCGGCGGCAGAGCTTGCCGCACAGGGCATGAATGCCAAGGACATCGTCGATGCACTGAATGAAATGAAGACGCGTCTTGACGTCAGCTTCGTGCTTCAGACTCTGGACTATCTCAAAAAGGGCGGAAGATGCTCCAGCATTGCGGCGTTTGGCGCAAACGTGCTAAAGCTCCGTCCCGAGATCGAGGTGGTCGACGGAAAAATGCAGGTGGGCAAAAAATATCGCGGCTCCATCCAAAAATCCATCTCCGACTACGTGCGCGGCAGACTTGAGGGCAGAGATGACCTTCAGCTCAACCGTATCTTCGTAACGCACTCCCACGTCCCCGCGGAAATAGTCGAGGAGACCATCGCACTCGTCAAGGATATCGCTCCCTTTGCAGAGGTTATCGAAACCGTAGCAGGCTGCACTATCTCCAGCCATTGCGGCCCCGCTTGCCTTGGCGTACTGTTTTTCAGAAAGTAATTGATGTATATGGGGCTCTGCCCCAAACCCCGCAAGCCCTTTCTTTCGAGAAGGGGCTTGACCCTAAAGAACTTCCACGCAATCAACTGAAAACTCTCGCCGTGCAATTTTGCACGGCGAGAGTTTTCAGTTTCCATTTTGGCACACGCGAAGCGTAGTGCGATTTTCAATTTTCCATTTCCCTATACTCCCGCCACGCGCTATCCCGAAGTAATATCGCCGCTCCGACGGTCACCGCTTCCCTATCACTCCACGAAACGGCGTTCACGTCCACTTTAGCTTTCAAGCATTTATCCACTGCAACTATATCCGGCTCGAAAAATGCCGTCAAGCGGCGCAGACTCTTATCTATCGCCACGCCTTGCTTCAATGCCGTGATGGCAAGGCTCTTTGCCGCGCCGTCGGGCAGCCCCCAATGGGCGCGCGCTTCCTTTCGGCACAGAAGCACCAAATAATGACAGTCGCCAAACAAGGCGTCGCCACCCAACAAGAGCATTGAGCGCGCATTTGCAAGCGTCGCGACGGAGGAGCAGCTTGCAATGACCGACGGCGCGCCAATAAGAAACGCCTCACGGGCAGAAAGCAAAGCGTCAGCGTCACGTTCAAGTATCTCCCCCACGGTCTTATTTATCCTTGCTTTCGGAGGGAGACAGACAGGCAAGGAGTTCCCCGTTTCCCCGTCAGGTAAAATTAAGCCAAGGCGGACTATGGGAGAAAAGGATCGCTTCATTCGAGCCACCAATGCCGCGATACGCTTTGCACGGGATCGGCGCATCCTTTCCCTTCTGCGCGGGCTGTACGGCAGTGTATGTATCACTTCCCTCGCCTTCCATTTTTCAATAAGTCCGTTTATTTGGGCAAGATTTAAAAATTTGCGCAGATTGTCCTCAAAATCAAGCGTTGGATTATAAATATGTTCAAGCTCCGAAAGATAGCTCAGCGACGTATCAAGAAGAACCGCACGAAATGTCGCGCCCGACAGATCAAGCACCAGCATAGAGGCTACATCGCGGGGATATACGGTATGCCGTTTATTCAAACCGCACCCGTCCACCTCCTCCTTTGCATCAAGCACGCCCTCTGATTTCAGCAGGCGCACCGCGCGGCTGACCGTCATCTCTCCCACACCGGAGAGAGCTGAGATTTCGACTTGCAACAGGCTTTTTGAATATGAAAACGCACCAAGCACGCTTGATACCGCCTCTCGGCTCACACTTATCCCTTTATTTCTGATTTTGATATCGCTCATACATCCTTCTACTCCGCTTGATGATGAATAAAGTATACTTACATTTGTCGTGTTTGTCAAGAAGTATACAAAAATTATGCCGATTTGCAAAGCTTTTTTAAATTAAGTATTGATTTTTTTCGAGGCTTGTGATAAACTTTAATGCATAAGCAATACACCAAGGAGATATACCCATGAAAAAGGTTATAGGAATAATAGGACTCGGAATTATCGGCGGCTCGCTCGCCGCAAGCGCAAAGCAAAAGACGGCACATACCGTTCTTGGCTTTGATACGGACGCCAATACCATGCGGGCAGCGCTGGGAGGCGGAGCTATCGATGCGGCACTTACCCCCGACAGATACCGTGAATGTGATATGATAATAATCGCCCTCTATCCTGCGGCGGCTGCAAGGGTATTGCAGGATATCGCTCCCGACCTCCACCGCGGAGCTGTCGTAGTTGACTGCTGCGGTATCAAGCGTGATATATGCCGCCTTGGAGCAGAGCTTGCTGAAAAATACGGCTTTTCATTCGTAGGCGGTCATCCTATGGCAGGTAGAGAATGCTGGGGCTTTCAGGCGGCGACCGCTCAGCTTTTTGACGGTGCTTCCATGATAATCACTCCCCGCGTGGGCGAGGACGAGGCACTCGTATCCCGCGTTGGAAATTTCTTTCTTGAGATCGGATTTGGCAAGATCACCCGCGTTACTGCCGAGGATCACGACAGAATAATCGCCTGCACCTCGCAGCTTGCACACGTGCTCTCCTCGTCGTATATCCGAAGCGAAACTGCCGCTGAGCATGAAGGACTTTCGGCTGGCTCATTCAAGGATATGACGCGCGTTGCCGCGCTCAACGACGTGATGTGGAGTGAAATATTCTTGATGAACAAGGACAATCTCCTCTCGGAGATCGACGGACTCATCCGCCACTTGTCCGAATACCGCGATGCTATTGCGGGCAATGAGCGCGAAAAGTTGAAGGAAATGATGCGCGACAGCACCCACAAGCGTGCACTGTATTTCCACAACAAGATGATTTGAAAACGTAAGATGTCGGCTCAATGCGAGCCGACATCTTACGTTTTATATTTGTTTTATACGAAATTCAGATACTTTTCGGAGTACTGCGAATATTTCTCCTTAAACAGCTCGCTTTCGCTCTTGAACTGCTTTAAGGACTCGTGCAGGTTCATATTCTGTTGCTTTGCATCCACCATGCAGCCCGCAATATTGGAGCAGTGGTCGGAAACTCTTTCCATGTTGGTAATAAGATCGTTCCACACAAAGCCCGCCTCAATACTGCAGTTGCCCACACGGAGTCTCTCGATGTGCTGACTGCGGAGCAGCTCCTTGAGCTTATCGATGACCTGCTCAAGCGGCTCAACGCAATTTGCCGCATCCATATCCTCCTCGGCAAATGCCTTATACGACAGCTCAACTATCTCGCGAGTCGCATGGCACAGAGAGTCAAGCTCAACCCTTGCCTTGTCCGTGAATTCTATATCCTTTTCGCGAAGCTCCTCGGCGGATTCTATAATATTTACCGCGTGGTCGCTGATACGCTCAAAATCACCGATAGCCTTGAGCAGCATTGACGACATCGCGCCCTGCTTTTCATTGAGCGAATGTGTGCTTATCCTGATAAGATAGCTTCCCAGAATATCCTCGTAGTGGTCGCTTCTCTCCTCTGCCTCGCGCACAAGCTCGGCTTTGCCGGCATCGTATTTATTAAGACATTCAATGCTGAGTGCAAGCGCCTCGGTAGAGCATCTTGCCATTTCAAGCGTCAGGTCGTGACAACGCTCAAGAGCAACCGCGGGGGTTGCGAGCAGACGCTCGTCAAGCTCGGAGGTATGCTCAGGGAGCTTGGCATCGGGTACGAGCTTGTACGCCATCTTTTCCAAAAGCCCTGACATGGGGAAAAGCAATACGGTACATGCAATATTAAAGATCGAATGTGCAACTGCGATTCCCGCAAGGCTTGCCGCGCTGTCAAACAGCACAGGATGCACCACAGCATCCACGATAGCGTACACTCCCAGCCACACTGCCGTACCTATAATGTTGAAGGAAAGATGCACGATAGCCGCTCTTTTTGCGTTTTTCGTAGTTCCCACGGAGGACAAAAGTGCGGTAACGCAAGTACCGATATTCTGTCCCATAATGATCGGGATAGCCGCACCGTAGCTCACCTGTCCCGTAACCGCAAGTGCCTGCAGAATACCGACGGACGCAGAGCTGGACTGGATCACTGCCGTCAGAACTGCACCGACAAGCACGCCGAGGAAGGGATTTTTGAACATTATAAAGAGCTGCTGGAACTGTGGCACTTCGCCAAGTCCCTTGACGGCATCCGTCATAGCGCTCATACCGAACATAAGCACCGCAAAGCCGAGAAGTATCGTTCCGATATCCTTTTTCTTGTTGCTCTTGGAGAACATATACAGACCTATACCTATAACGGCAAGGACGGGGGTAAAGGATGTTGGCTTGAGCAGCTGCAAAAACAGGTTATCCCCCGAGATTCCGCCAAGGCTGAGTATCCACGCGGTAACGGTAGTACCTACGTTTGCACCCATAATTACGTGGATTGCCTGACGCAGAGTCATAAGTCCCGAGTTTACAAAGCCCACCACCATGACGGTAGTTGCAGACGAGCTTTGAATGACCGCGGTAACTCCCATACCCGTCAAAAAGCCAAGCAGCTTATTACCGGTCAGCTTACCCAGCATTACCTCAAGCTTGCCGCCCGCGCTTTTCTCAAGAGCTTGTCCCATTACGTTCATACCGAACAAAAACAGACAAAGACCGCCCAAAAGGCTTAAGATATCAAAAATGTCCATGCTTTTCTCCTTGATTATGTAGAGTTATATATTAGTTTGAAAGCCAATTTAACCTCATTTTAATTATAACCGCTTTTCCTTGATATTACAAGGCATTTTTTGCCCAAATTTTGTAAATTTTATGTAAATCGCAGAAGCTTGCCGACGTTTGGCAGCGAAGCACAAAATTCCTCTTGAATTATGGAAAAATATGTGTTATAATCTGTGATAGATATAATTTTCAGTTCACGGAGGCAGAAATGGAATACCGTACAGAACGCGACTCAATGGGAGAGGTCAAGGTACCCACCGACAGGCTTTGGGGCGCGCAAACGCAAAGGAGCCTTGAAAATTTCAGAATAGGCGTCGGACTTGAAGGCATGCCCGACGAGATAATACGCGCCTTCGGCATACTCAAAAAGGCGGCGGCGCTTGCAAACCGTCAGCTTCGCCCCGACGCTATGAGCGACGAAAAGCTTTGCGCTATCTCTGCCGCCTGCGACGAGGTGATATCCGGCGCGCTTGCCGACCATTTTCCACTGGTCGTCTGGCAGACCGGCTCGGGCACGCAAACAAATATGAATGTCAACGAGGTTATCGCCAACCGCGCAAATCGGCTTGTCGGCAAAGCACTTCTCCATCCCAACGACGACGTGAATATGAGTCAGTCGTCAAACGACACCTTCCCCACCGCTATGCATATCGCGGCGGTGATGGTCATGCTTGACAGGCTACTTCCCGCCCTTCGCGCGCTTATCGCCACACTTCGCAGATTGGAGGAGGAGAACGCCGACGTGATAAAGTGTGGACGCACTCATCTGCAGGACGCAACTCCCATCCGATTCTCGCAGGAGATCAGCGGCTGGAGAGCAAGTCTTGAGCGCGACGCAGAGCTACTGCAGGCGTCGGTAAAGCCACTGTGCGAGCTGGCACTCGGCGGCACGGCGGTAGGCACCGGACTCAACGCCCCCGACGGCTTTGATACCCTTGTGGCAGAAAAGATATCCCAGCTTACTGGCAAGCCGTTTATCACTGCCGAAAACAAATTTCACGCTCTCACCTCACGCGACGGCATTGTATTCGCCCACGGAGCGATCAAAGCGGCGGCGTGCGACATGATGAAGATAGCCAACGACATCCGCTGGCTTGCTTCCGGTCCGCGAAACGGTCTTGCGGAAATTACCATACCCGAAAATGAGCCCGGCTCGTCCATTATGCCGGGCAAGGTCAACCCCACGCAGTGCGAGGCGGTCACTATGGTCGCCGTGCAGGTCATGGGTAACGACACGGCTATATCCGTTGCCGCGTCGCAGGGTAATTTTGAGCTTAACGTATTTATGCCCGTGACGGCGTATAATTTCCTGCAATCGGCGCGCCTGCTGGCGGATGCAGCTCTGTCCTTTGATAAAAACTGCGTGTCCGGTATACGCGCAAATCGGGTAAAAATGAAAAAAAATCTCGACAAATCCCTTATGACCGTCACCGCTCTCAATCCGCATATCGGCTACGAGAACGCCGCGCGCGTTGCAAAAAAAGCTTATGCAGAAAGCATTTCCATAAAGGAAGCCTGCCTTTCGCTCGGTCTTATGACGGAGGAAAGGTTCAACGAGGTCTTCCGCCCTGAGGACATGGTATAAAGAAATTCGGCGAGTTTTTAAAAAAATTTGCAAAACCCCTTTACTTTAGCGCGTGAAAGTGCTATAATGTTAGTATGTTCAATTGAAAAAATATTACATTTCCCAAATATCCGCCAATTTAGCGGACAGTAAAGAAAGGAAGCAAACAATGGACAGCAAAATCAAAGACGAAAAATTAGATTATCTGTTTCGAGGCATACTGACTCTTGAAACGTTGGAGGACTGCTACGGCTTCTTTGAGGATCTCTGCACCATTTCCGAGCTTCAGGAAATGTCGCGCCGTATGTGTGCCGCGCGCATGCTCAGAGATAACAAGATCTACTCCGAGATCGCCGCGCAGACGGGTCTCAGCACTGCTACCATCAGCCGCGTAAACCGTTGCCTGAAATATGGAAACGACGGCTACCACAAGGTGCTTGATTCCATTGAGCAGAGCGAAAAGATCGGCAGCACCGACAAGCACCGCATCTGATATTATGTACGAAGGTTATTATTCAATAGCCCGCGTATACGACAGGTTCAATTCCGAAATTGACTATAAAAAATGGGGCGATTTCGTGGAGGAATGCTTTGACCGCACGCTTCCCGCTCGCCCCCAAATAATACTTGATCTCGCCTGCGGCACGGGCAGGATGACCTTTGAGATGGCGGGACGCGGATATGACCTTATCGGAATTGACGGAAGCGCGGATATGCTCTCCGAGGCGTATGAAAAAAGCGCGGACATATATTTCCCCGACGGAGAGGCAATACCTATGGAGGGCGATGCAACTCCGCCGCTGTTTTTACAGCAGGATATGCGAGCCTTTGAGCTTTACGGCACGGTGGACGCGGCTCTTTGCTGTCTTGACAGCATAAACTATCTCGTGGGGGACAGCGATCTTGACGCATGCCTTAACTGCCTCAATCTGTATATCGCGCCCGGCGGATTGCTCATTTTTGACGTCAACACACCCTACAAGTTTGAAAATGTGTATGGCGACAACTCATATATTTTTGAGGACGAGATCGACGGAAGAGCCATATACTGCGGTTGGCAAAATCAGTACGACGCACAGAGTCGGCTTTGCTCATTTTCCCTTTCGCTGTTTGAGGAGCGTGAGGACGGAGCATTCGTCCGCGAGGACGAGGAGCAGACCGAGCGCTGCTACACCCAGGACGAATTGAAGGCGGCACTTGTTCGTGCGGGCTTTGACGTCTTCGGCATTTACGGTGGCTTGGATTTTTCAGCTCCCGCCGGCGACTGCCTGCGCTGGTATATAGTCGCAAGAACAAAAAAGCGCGGGGAATGGTATCTCTGCGAGGACAAATAATCTTTACTCCCGAAAGGAAATTCACTCTTTATGAGTAACACGGCAAAATCAAAGATCCTGCGTGCTATGACGCAGGACGGAAGCGCGAGAATTCACGTTATCAGCTCCACCGATATCGTTAATTCCGCAATAAAATATCACTCCCCCTCCCCCACCGCGGCGGCGGCTCTCGGCAGACTGCTGACAGCTACCTCTATGATGGGATGTATGCTTGGCGAGGAGGACAATTCCATTACCGTCAGCACAGAGGGTAACGGTCCTGCGGGTCGCATCCTTGCCGTTTCGGATTGGTACGGCAACGTGCGCGGATATATGGACCATCCCGCGGCTGACCTCCCCACCCGCTCCGACGGCAAGCTGGATGTTGGCGGACTTGTGGGCAAGGACGGTACGCTCAATGTCATTAAGGATTTGGGCGGCGAGATCCCAGAATCCGGCTCAGTGCCGCTTCAGAGCGGAGAGATCGCGGAGGACATCACCGCATATTATGCTGTCAGTGAGCAGATACCCTCGGTTTGCGCTCTCGGCGTGCTTATCGACACCGACTTTACCTGCCGTGCGGCGGGAGGCATACTCATTCAGCTTCTCCCATTCGCCGACGACACGACGGTCGATCTTATCGAGCGCAACGCAAGTCAACTTTCGCACATCAGCCGAATGATAGACGGCGGCATGGACAACCGCGCCATTCTTGAGGTGGCAATGAAGGATATTCCCTACGACATCTTTGACGAGCTGGAGGTGGAATACCGCTGCTCCTGCTCAAAGAAAAAAATGGACGCCGTTATGTCCTCCATTGACAAAAAGCAGATGCTTCAAATGCTCGACGAGCAGGAGAAGGACGGCAAGGCACGCGAGCTTGACATCCGTTGCCGCTTCTGCAATTCCAAATACACCTACCCCGAGGACGTGCTGATGGGTATGGTGAAATAATATTCTCCCGAAAGGAATGATATTCTTTTGTCACGCATATATACAAAAGCAGAACAGCTTATAGGCGGCACTCCCCTCCTCTCCCTTGAGGCAACGGCGAGTGAGCTTGGTACGGCTTCAAAAATTCTTGCAAAGCTTGAGCTTTTCAATCCCGGCGGCTCGGTCAAGGACAGAGTGGCGCGGGAAATGCTTGACGAGGCAGAGAGAGCGGGCAGACTGACTCGCGATACGGTAATAATCGAGCCGACCTCGGGAAACACGGGTATCGGTCTCGCATCCGTCGGCGTGCGCCGCGGCTACCGCGTTATTATCGTTATGCCCGACAGCATGTCGGCAGAGCGCAGGACTCTTATGAGCGCCTTTGGCGCGGAGCTTGTGCTGACCGACGGTGAGCTTGGCATGGCGGGTGCTATCGCCAAGGCGCGCGAGCTTGCAGACTGCTTTGAGAGCGCGTTTATTCCCGACCAATTCTCAAATCCTTCGAATGCAGATGCACACTACAAGACCACCGCCCCCGAGCTATGGGCGGACACGGACGGAAATATCGACTATTTCGTAGCGGGCGTTGGCACGGGCGGCACGCTTACGGGCTGTGCAAGATATTTGAAAGAAAAAAATCCAAATATTAAAATCATCGCGGTAGAGCCCCAAAATTCCGCCGTGCTTTCAGGCGGCAGCGCGGGCTCGCACGGGCTTCAGGGCATCGGCGCGGGCTTTGTTCCCGACATTCTTGACACCTCTTTGATCGACGAGGTAATAGCCGTTTCGGATGCAGCTGCATTTGAGGCGGCGCGTGAGCTTTGCAAAAGCGAGGGAGTGCTGGCGGGTATCTCCGCGGGAGCGGCGCTTTACGCGGCAAAGCTTATCGCAGGACGCGAGGAATGCATGAAAAAAGGCAAAAATATCGTGGTCATAATTCCCGACACGGGCGACAGATATCTTTCCACCTCCCTATTTGCGCAATAAATTCACACAGTCTTGCAAAATCGCGAATTTTTTTACATTTTTTTGTAAAAAAGTATTGATTTTTTGAAATTCCTATGGTAAAATAAATCAGTTAGGTGAGCTTTCACCTTGCTTTCTTTTTTAATTTTTAGGGTACGACAGAGAGGAGCGTTTTCGGCTATGGACAAGAAAATCATTACTATCAGCCGTCAGTTCGGCAGCGGGGGACATACTATCGCCAAGGAGGTCGCGGAAAAGCTGGGCGTTCCCCTTTATGACAGCGAGCTTATCAGCGAGGTGGCGAAAAAAAGCGGACTTTCGGAGGAATTCATTCGTCAGAACGAGGAATACGCTTCTCATTCCAACAGCCTGTTGTATCAAATAGCTATGAGCGCTATGGGCTCGCACGGATATCCCTCCGTATATCAGCAGCTTTACAATGCACAGACTAAGGTAATTGAGGAGCTGGCTGACCGCGAGGAATGCGTTATCGTGGGAAGGTGCGCGGACTATATACTGCGTGAGCGTCCCGACGCGCTTCACGTATTTATCCATGCAGACAAGGCGCACCGTGCGGAGCATATTCTCACACAGTACGGTCCGACCGACAAGTCCACCGAGCAGAGAATGAAGGAAAAGGACGATAAGCGCCGCAACTACTACCGCTTCCACACCAATCGCGAATGGGGCTTGTGCGAAAACTATCACCTCTCCCTTGACAGCGGACTCTTAGGAATTGAAAAGTGCGTTGACCTTATCGTCACCGCCGCAACCGACGATTTCAAAAACAAATAAAACCATGAGCCGATATGGAAATCCATATCGGCCCGTTTTATATTTTAACCCATTATCCATGCACCGACGAGGAGCGCAACAATTCCGCAGGCGGTGACTACAAGGTCGCTCGCCTTCAGCTTAACTCCTCGGCGATAGATGATATATCCTATCAGCATAGCGCCGAATATCGGTATGGTAAGCATATCCACAGTTCCTACCATAAGCAGCAGCGAATATCCGTAAAGCGGAATGAGCAGTCTGTAGCCGAATATCGAATCAGATATCTCCCCTGCCTTGTGCGCCGCCTTGCGCACAAAGGTAAAGAAATATCCCACCGCAGACGCAAGTCCGATACCGCCCCAGACAAGGAACATGTACCACTGCCTCAGATAACGCGCGGCACTGACGGCGTGATATGAAACTTCCCTGTTTGTTTCTATAAGATTCTGGAATATCTCGGTCAAGTTATTTATAGGAGCATACGGCAAGCCCCACACAGCCATATTGCCGATAAATTCGGTAAACGGATCTGCCTTTGAGCCCATCAGATTTGCCAGACACGTAGACAGCGCCGACATGGAAAGCAATATCGCAAATATCCACATCACCGAGAATACCACTCCGTCCGTTTCGGTATTTGCCTCTCCAAAGATGAATATAAAGAATGAATACATTGCAAGCCCTATCGCCACCGATGCAAAATAATATGCAGGCATGTAATAAAGCGCGAAATAATCGGTCTTGACCGCAAGGTAGATATGCGCCGCAGCAAAGGCAACCGTGTAGATCATAAGCACCTGAATAAATCCGCTTACGTAATGCGCAAGCGCCATTTTCCAACGCTTGAGCGGGAAAAAGTACAGCGTGTCAAGGTTGCGGCGGTTTTTAAAGCCTGCCGTCTCAAGCATGGGAACGACAGTGCATAAAACACCAAGCAGTAAAGCGAGCATATATATTCCCGTTTCGCGGAATTCGACTTGAATTGCATTGTCGATACAGCTTGACACACTGCTTAGCACGAGTATTACGGAAAGGACCGCTACGGTAACGGTACGAAGGGCAGTATTGCTGAGTCTGTAAATCAAATATCTTCCAAACGTTTTCATAGCTTATACCCCTTTCTCTCCACCTCGTGGATGAACATTTCCTCAAAGTCCATTGGCATCTGCTCGATTATGGTAGGATTTAACCTATCCAACCGCTCCCGCATTTCGTTTTCGTCACCTTCAAGCACGATACGCGCAAAACGTCCCGTTTTTTCAATGGAGACAACGGGAAGTCCGACGAAAATATCCTCCGAAAACTCCTCCACAAATGCGAGCTGGAACTTGCACAGACGGTTGACGCGCTCCGCAATATCTCCCGACGACGCCACCCTCATTTTATCTATCAGAACGTAGGAATCGCAGAAATCCTCAAGCTCGCGCAGAGAGTGGCTGGATATCAGCACGCTGGTGCCAAATTCCTCTGCGGCGGTGTTTATAGCCTTTTTGAAGGCAAGACGGGCAAGCGGATCAAGTCCGTCAAACGCCTCGTCAAGAAGCAGATATTGGGGCTTGGCAGACAGCGCGAGCGCGATATAAAGCTGTCGGCGCATACCCTTGGAAAAATTGCGGATAGGTCTTTTTTCCTTTAGCCCAAAGCTCTTCATATAATCCAAAAAAACCGTTCTGTCCATTTTGGGGTAGAATACGCGGTAAAGCTCAAACAGGCTGTCGCCCGTCGTATACATGGTATAATAAGGGTCGTCGGGCAGAAAAAACAGCTTTTCCCTCGCACTCTCCTCCGAGATCGGCACACCGTCGCAAAGTATCTCGCCCGAGTCTGCCGTATAAACGCCCGATATCAACCGCAATAGCGTGGTCTTGCCCGCGCCGTTGATACCGACCAGTCCTGTGATACTGCCCTCGGGCAGGGTGAGATCTATATTGTCAAGTATCCTTCGCCCGCCAAGATTGTGCGTCAGATTTTTAATCTCGATCATTTTCTGAGTATACCTCCTCTATCCAATTTAAAAGTGTTTGCTTGCTGATTCCCATGTCGCGCATATCGCGTATCTCCGCGCGTCGGTCAGGCGCGCCCTCGCCGCTCTGTACGTCGTAGGTAACGTAAGCGCCCTTTTTGGGAAGCGACTGCACGTAGCCCTCCTCCTCAAGCCGCGAATACGCCCGCGCAACGGTGTTGGGGTTGACGCCAAGCTCCACCGCCGCCTCGCGCACCGAGGGAAGCTTCTCTCCGTCCCTTATAACGCCGAGCCTTATATATTCCTTATATTTCTCGGCTATTTCAAGATATACGTCCTGCTTCCCCGAAAATTTCAGTTGCATTTCATCTCTCCCTTCTCTAATCTGTATTATCTGTATTAACTGTCACAACTGTATTATAGCATAGCAATATACCCTTGTCAATAGGGTTTGGAAAAATTTTTCGAACAAAAGAGCAGGCTCGCATTGAGCCTGCAGCCTTTTACTATGTATTCAATCAGAAAAATATCAGCGCGACGGCGGTGAGGATAAGCAAAAAGCCTACGTTGTACGCGGTGAAAAGCCCAAGATAGCTCTTGATCTTTCCCGGGTTATGGTCGGCGTATTCGCGGAAGGTTATAAGACTGGCGAGCGAGGAGATCAGCGTTCCCACACCTCCGATATTTACGCCGAGCAAGAGGTGAGTGTAATTATCCGTAAACTGCGACAGGAGAATTGCCGACGGCACGTTACTGATGATCTGGCAGGACAGGATACTGACGAGCAGAGTGTTCTTTTCGAGGAGAAACGCAAAAATGCTGCGCACGGCGTCGATCCGTGCCATATTCCCCGCAAAAACAAAGAAAAACACGAAGGTCAGAAGCAGCGGATAGTCTACGTCGCGCAAGGCTTTTCTGTCTGCAAACAGTAACACCGCGGGAATGATGATAAGTCCTATCAAGTATGGGATTCCTCGGAACACGATAGCGATGGCGAGAGCAAACAGCGCAAGGTAAAGCACCGTGCGTCCGAGCTTGAATCCGCCCGTGCTTTGCGGCAGGGACAGCGGCTCGGCTTTAACGAAGACAAGACAGCACACGGTTATGATAACTACCGAAATAACAAACGGCAGTACCATAATGGACATAAATTCTCCCGTCGGAATATTGAAGGTGGAGTACAGATACAGATTTTGCGGGTTGCCGAAGGGTGTGAGCATTCCACCGAGATTTGCGGCGATATTCTGCATTATGAAGGTGAAAGCCATGTATTTTTCCATGCCAGTCGAGGACAAAACGAAATATCCAAGCGGCAGAAACGTAAGCAGAGCCATATCGTTGGCAATCAGCATTGAGACGACGAAGGTTATGTAAACGAGCGCAAGAATACTCAGCCGCGCGTTTTTGAAAAGTCGTACTATCTTTTCTGCAAGGATATAGAAAAAATTGATGTTTTTGAGCGCGCAAACCACCGCCAGCACGCAGAAAAGACAAACGAGTGTCTTGACGTCAAAATAGCCGAGGTATTCCCTGTCGGGCGGCACTATCGCCATAGTTATCAGCGCGGCGATCAGCGCGATAAGCATGACGGTATTCTTTTTTATAAAGGCTTTAACTTTCACTGTTCAACTCCGAGATATTATCAAATGCAGTGCAAAAAGGCACAAGTGGTATTATACTCAAAAATCCGCGCGGTGTCAATGTTTTTTTTAAAAATATATTGCAAAAAGGAAAATTCTGTGATATAATGAACTTGCGACATAAATCGAATATTTTTGCCTTACATGTACGTGTACGTTTTTACTCTGTAAAAATGTATGCTCCCTTTTTGTACACATATGTAAGGCTACATTAAATATGTATGAGAAGTTGATTTATGTCGCAGTAAACGGAGCTACGTTTTAGTGCGCAGCTCCGGCTGCGCACTTTTTATTTTGGAGGAAAGACAAATGACACGAAAACTTCTATCACTGATCATGGCTTTTGCTATCGTCCTGCCACTCGCGGCTTGTAGTACGGGCGATGGTGGAACTACCACCGAGGAAACAACGCTTGCAGAAACGGAAACAGAAACAGAAAGAGAAACAGAAACAGAAACAGAAACAGAAAAAGAAACAGAAACCGAGACGGAAGCCGAAACCAAGGCGGAAACAGAAACAGAAACAGAAACGGAAACGGAAACAGAAACGGAAACCGAGACGAAAACGGAAGCGGAGACTGAGACGGAAACTGAAATGCGCCAACCATCAGAAGGACTCAAATTCGTCTCTAACGGTGATGGCACATGTTATGTCAGCGGAATCGGAACTTGCACAGATAAAGATATAGTTATTCCGTCTGTATCTCCAAGCGGCGACAGCGTGACGAGTATTGATAGATATGCGTTCTCCGGTTGCACAAGCCTTACAAGCGTGACCATCCCCAACGGCATAACCAGTATTGTCGAGGATACGTTCAACGGTTGTTCAGGTCTTACAAGAATAACCATTCCTGATGGCGTGACCAGCATCGGGAATAGGGCGTTCCGCGGTTGTTCAGGTCTTACAAGCATAACCATTCCTGATAGCGTGACCAACATTGGTAAGTATGCGTTCCAGAATTGCGAAGGTCTTATCAGCGTGACCATCCCCGACAGCGTGACAAGCATTGGTAGTTATGCGTTCTTCGGTTGCACACAGCTTAAATTCAATCAATATGATAACGCGTATTATCTTGGAAATGATAGTAATCCATACGTTGTTCTTGTAAACCACAAAAATTATTCTATCACATCTTGTCAAATAAACAGTAATACGAAAGTTATATATGGTAATGCGTTCTCCGGATGCACAAGCCTTACGAGCATAACCATACCCGACAGCGTGACGAGCATTGGCGAAAAAGCGTTCTACTATTGCACAAGACTTACGAGCATAACCATACCCGACAGTGTGAGGAGCATCGGTGGTTCTGCGTTCTGCGATTGCGGTAGCCTTACGAGCGTAACCATACCCGACAGCGTGACGAGCATTGGTGAAGGAGCGTTCTATGGTTGCGAAAATATTACATCTGCCACTATACCGACTTCGGCTATTTCGTCCATACCCCAAGACAGTCTTCAAACGGTTATTATAAACGGAGGCACGAGCATTGGTGAGGACGCGTTCAGCCATTGCAGTAGTCTTACAAGCGTGACCATCCCCAACGGCGTGACGAGTATTGGTAAATCTGCGTTCGGCTATTGTCCAAGCCTTGCGAACGTGAGCATCCCCGACAGCGTGACAAGCATTGGTGAAGGAGCGTTCTACAATTGCACACAGCTTATATTCAATCAATATGATAACGCATATTATCTTGGAAATGATAGTAATCCATACGTTGTTCTTGTAAACCGCAAAAATAATTCTATCACATCTTGTCAAATAAACAGTAATACGAAAGTTATATATGGTTTTGCATTCTACAATTGCAAAAGCCTTACGAGCGTGATCATCGGCGACAGCGTGACGAGTATTGATAGATATGCGTTCTCCGGTTGCACAAGACTTACGAGCATAACCATCCCCGACAGCGTGACGAGCATTGGTGAGGACGCGTTCGACCAGTGCAGTAGCCTTACAAGCGTGACTATTGGCAACAGCGTGACGAGTATTGATAGATATGCGTTCTCCGGTTGCACAAGACTTACGAGCGTGACCATACCCGACAGCGTGACAAGTATTGGTGCCAGAGCGTTCTCCGGATGCACAAGCCTTACGAGCATAACCATACCCAACAGCGTGACAAGCATTGGTGAAGGAGCGTTCTACAATTGCACACAGCTTATATTCAATCAATATGATAACGCGTATTATCTTGGAAATGATAGTAATCCATACGTTGTTCTTGTAAACCGCAAAAATAATTCTATCACATCTTGTCAAATAAACAGTAATACGAAAGTTATATATGGTAATGCGTTCTCCGGATGCACAAGACTTACGAGCATAACCATACCCGACAGCGTGACGAGCATTGGCGAAAAAGCGTTCTACCAGTGCAGTAGCCTTACAAGCGTAACTATTGGCAACAGCGTGACAAGTATTGGCGATTATGCGTTCTACAGTTGCGATAGCCTTACAAGCGTAACTATTGGCAACAGCGTGACAAGTATTGATGCCGGAGCGTTCTACGATTGCGATAGCCTTACGAGCGTAACCATACCCGACAGCGTGACGAGCATTGGTGAGGATGCGTTCTACCACTGCAGTAGTCTTACAAGCGTGACTATAGGTGACAGCGTGACGAGCATTGGTAATAAGGCGTTCTACAATTGTACAAATGTTACATCTGCCACTATACCGACTTCGGCTATTTCGTCCATACCTAAAGACAGTCTTAAAGCAGTTATTATAAACGGAGACACGAGCATTGGCGAAAAAGCGTTCTACGAGTGCAGTAGCCTTACAAGCGTGACTATTG
>SVQX01000032.1 GCA_015065065.1 Oscillospiraceae bacterium | reverse complement strand
CTGACCGATACTAATTGACCGAGGGCTTGAACTTCCTATGTACAAATTCGGTACACGAAGGTTCATAGTTTTGTGTGAGTTTCTTGTCACTCGAATCTCACCTTTCTCTTATGTAGGTTGGCAATAAAGATTTACGACACGCGAAAGCGTGTTTTTTTCTTTTTCTGCAAATTTTTCCGAATTTGTGTCAGAAACATCGAAAAAAGTTGTCTTATATTTATGAAGGCCTTTAAACATACTGACGGAAAGGAGAGCTCTCATGCAGGACAGTGAAATAATCGCTCTTTATAATGAAAGAAATGAAGCGGCTATAAAGGAAACCGACGCGAAATACGGAGGCTACGCTTTTTCTGTCGCTAATAATATTTTGTGCAACAGGGAGGACTCGGAGGAATGTCTTAACGACGCATATCTTGCCGTATGGAATTCCATTCCGCCGCAGAATCCTCAATCTTTAAAGTTATTCTTAGCCAAAATCGTGCGCAACCTTTCATTTAACCGTTACAAGGCGAAAACTCGTTATAAGCGAGGCGGTGGTGAGGTTGAGTTGGCACTTGACGAGCTTGGAGAAATCGCATCCTACAGTGAAAGTGCTGACTTTGACAGAGAGAAATTTTCCGTCTGTATGAACATATTTTTGCGCAATATCCCTGCCCGTGAGTGCAACGTATTTATAAGACGGTATTTTTACGCGCAAAATATTGAGAGTATAGCTCGAAAATGCGGCATGAAAGCCGATAACGTATATGCCGTGCTGTCGAGAACGCGAAAAAAGCTAAAGGCATATTTGCAGAAGGAGGGGTTTGATCTATGAACTCGGAAGATATTTTTGAAGCGATTGGCGAAATAGACGACGATCTGCTTGCGAGAGAAGAAAGATCTGATACCACAAAAAGAAGAAATATTTTTATGAAAATAGGCGCTGTCGCGGCGAGCTTTGCCGTTGTGGCGGCGGCAGTCACCTATACCGTGAAGCATTTTACCGCGTATCCGCCTAACAACGACTCATTTCCGCCAACCACAGATGCCGTGAACGGCATTCCGCTAAAGGATAACTCACTTGTTCTTTGGAACGACGGCAGAGAATACAACAACACTGATGTCATAATGCAGAATTCTGCATATATCTGGCCGTGGGACTGTCGAAAAATACACGATCAATTCGGCACGATCGAATTTGACGGTAACAGATATGGCGTAAGAATGGCTTGGGTGGAAGGAGAAAATCTGCCTACATCCATGCTTGCAGAGAAGCTTGGCGACGGTGTTGGAAAAGGGTATGATGTATACGAGGAAAAGGAATACACCATTGATTGCGAAATATTTTCTATCAAAGGCGTTGCCGACGGGCATATAGCCGCTGTGAAATATTACGGGCATGACGAAATTTACGTCATAATCAAAGAAGGTATGCCTGAGTACGACACTCTCGGAGATATGATAAGTTTCTTGAATTTGACGGAAAATATTGTATTTGCGCAGTTTTATCATAATGAAGGCAAGGCGCAATCGGCTCTGTATGGCGTTGACAGCGATACAAGTGCCGAGATATGGAAGCTGCTCGCGTACTGTTCGGACGCCAAGAGCGTAGAGGAGCCTTATTTCTCGGTTTGGGTTGACGGTGTGGTGTCATTCACGCTGAATTCCAAGGCGCTCGGTGTGGATAATATGTCCTTTGGTATAACGGACAGTGGGTATGTTGTTACCAATCTGATGAATTACGCCCATTACTTTTATATCGGCGAAGATGCGGCAGCGCAGATCATTGAATATACCTTGGCACATAAGACGGAGGCACCACCCGCGACTACGTTTAAGCTGATAGGTCGCATCACAGAGGTCGGTGAGGACTATATCAAGATCGACGATTCGGTCATGATGAAAAACGAGGATGACGGCATGATTTTTACCGTTTACGCAACGGATATGAACGTAAAACGGTACTTGATGCGCGGATTTTTGCACGTGGGTGAGCTTGTTGTGATTACTCACGAGGGTATTTACGCAGATGCCCCCACTGTTGTAACTACGGCGATAAATCTTGAGGAAGCCGATTATATTACCAAAGACGGTGATGTATATATACCTGAATAAATTTATCAGCTTTGCATATTTGAGATAAAGCGAGAAGCGGTATAACGGAATTTACATTCGGTTATACCGCTATTTATTCAACTTACGTTAGAAAAATTCTCTCCAAACGAGTTATTGTTTTTCCAAATAAATATGCTATAATAGTATCAGGATAAGCGCTTATTCAAAAGGATCTGGAGGAACTGTTATGATAAAGCTTGGAGAGAAAATAAAGTCATTAAGAAAACAGAAAAATATATCACAAGAGGTCTTTGCCAATTATCTTGGCGTATCGTTTCAAGCCGTTTCAAAATGGGAAAACGGAAACACCATGCCGGATGTGACACTGATTCCTGCTATCGCATCATTTTTCGGTGTTTCTACCGACGAGCTTTTTGATTTTAATTTATATGAAATTGAGAAAAATGTTGATGCTATTGTGACCGAACACACCAAATATTGGGACATAGATTTAAATAAATCCGAACAGATTCTTCGCGAAGGATTAAAAAAATATCCTGGAAACGACATACTGCTTACTTGCTTGATGGGTATTCTTTTAGACTTGGATCGAATTGATGAGGTAATTAGAATTGGAATAGCACTTGTAGAAAGTACCAAATATGATGATCTGCGTTTTGATGCGTATCGCATTATAGCGATGGCATATAAGGAACAGGGGGAGTATCAAGCGGCAAAAGATGCAATAGAGCATATCCCGGAAATATATTTTACAAAACTTGAGGTGGCGGCGCATCTTTTAGAAGGAGAAGAAATGTATGAGGCTGCGCAAAAACAAAAAAATATTTCTGCCGATGATTTGATTGATATGCTTATCATTGCCGGAAAGTATTTGAAAGAAAACGGAGAAACCGAAAAAGCCAATTCTCAATTCAGGATTGCACTAAAAGTTATGGATGCTTTTGAAGAAGATTTCATTGAAAACAAGTGGTTCAAAGCTACCGTTTATGAGTACACAAACGAACAACGAAAAGAAATTGAAACATTGCTCGCAGAATAAATCCTCGCCCCGCCTCGCGCGGGGCTGTGTTATTGCCCCCTATTTTAATATTTCTCCGTTTTGTCGCCCAATTTCCAAAGTAGCTTGCGGATAAATTCGGCGGGGATTACGGTCAGCGCAAGCCCGAGTGCGGTCATCAATTCATGCGCTGTCAGAGGCGCGGTGCGTAGAACAGCACCGCCAAGGTAGACGAAAATTATCTGCACGGCGAGGACAGCCGCCATTATACCCATAAAAGCCTTATTTTTCGTAAGTCCCGACAGAGTATTGAGCCGATCGGTGCGGGCGTTGAAGCAGTTAAACACCGACGCGAATATAAACAGCGCGAAAAACGCGGTAAGCAAATAAATATTGTCGTCGGAAGTCCTGAAATTAGATGTTACCGCGGGGGATTTCAAGAAAAGCAGGCACATTATGACGGTAAAAACGCCCGTCAGAATGATCTCGTGTATCATATAGCCGTTCAGTATCGGCTCGTCACGCCGCTTCGGCGGCTCTTTCATGTAGGACTCAAGCGGCGCTTCGCCTGCGAATGCAAGACCGCCCAAGGTGTCCATTATGAGATTGAGCCACAGCATCTGCACGACGGTCACCGGCTCGTCAATGCCGATAAAAGGACAGATCATAGTCACGCAGACCGCGCAGAAATTCATCATAAGCTGTAAGGTGATGAATTTTCGTATGCTTTTGAAAACCGTTCGACCGTAAAGAACAGCGCGGGCAATAGAGGAGAGATTATTGTCAAGAATGATAATGTCGCCCGCTTCCTTCGCCACCTGCGTACCTGCGCCCATAGCAAATCCGATATCGGCGTGTCGCAGGGCAGGGGCGTCATTTATTCCGTCACCCGTCATGCCGACCACAAGGTCTGACTGTTGAGCTATGCGCACCAATCTGCTTTTGTCGCTGGGTAAGGCGCGTGCAATAACACCGATTTTAGGGAGCGCTTTACGCAGGCTGTCGTCATCCATGGCGGCAAGCTCACGCCCCGTGATGACCATGGTCGCCGAATCGTTGATTATACCGCATTTTTTAGCTATACTACTCGCGGTGTCCTTGTTGTCACCCGTAACCATAACTACCTGTATACCCGCGCCTTGAAGCTGGCGCACGGAGCGCTTTGCTTCTTTGCGGAGCTTATCCTCCAGCGTTACCGCACAGATGAGAGTAAGCTCACCGAAATCGCCGTTTTTGATATTGGTACGTGTAGGGACGGCTTGACTTTGCGCTATGAGCAGTACACGAATTCCGCGTGAGGTAAACTCGTAAAGCTGCTTTTGAAAGTTAAGCTTATCAAGCGTTTTTTGACCGTCAGCGCATAGATAAGAGGTGATGTGCGGCAACAATTTTTCCGCTGCACCCTTGACGTACAGACGTTCCGCAACACAGGCGGAGAACTTGAATTCACTGTCAAAGGGAACTGAAAATTGCTTTTGAGTTGGCATAAAAGCCTTGCCCGCGCGAATAACGGCGTCAAGTAAGGCACGGTCGGTGGAGTTGCCGCCGATAGCGCAAAGTCCCGAGCGCTCTGCGGAATAACCCGCGGCGGACTCGGTGTTTAGCACGCAGGAACGGATGAGTGCCGAGGCGGTGTCGGGTTGCCTTGCACAAAGGGTGGATATGGAGTTAAAAATCCTGCCGTCGCCGAGAATTATCTTGTCCAGACTGACTTTCCCCTCGGTTAGCGTGCCCGTTTTGTCCGTAAAAAGAATATTCATACTACCCGCCGCTTCAATGCCCGTCGGCTTGCGCACCAGCACACGGTCGCGCACCATTTTTTTGATATTGGACGACAGCACCACGGCTATCATCATAGGCAGTCCCTCGGGAACGGCAACCACTATTACCGTCAGCGCCAAGGTTATCGCGTCAAAAATTTCGGAAAAGAGAAAGGGAATATCGGTAAGCCGTGCCAGAATGAGAGCCTTGTCGAACCCGCTGTCAAATATAAAGGAATTGGCAAGATACACAAGGGCGACAAGGGCGGCGGCAACGTATCCGAGGCGGCTTATCTGCTTTGCAAGCCGCGTAAGCCGAACCTTGAGTGGGCTTTCGCGTTTGTCCTCCTGAAGTTCGTGTGATATTTCACCGAGAAGTGTGCTGTCGCCCACAGCAGTCACTTGCATTTTGCCGCTTCCCGACAGTACGGTACAGCCGCGTAAAAGTGCGTATGGCTCGGCGGGGGAGAGCTTGACGCTGTCAGCCGACGTGTCGGCAGAAAGAGGAGTTTTTCTGATCTCACGGTTCTCACCCGTCATGGATGATTGATCAACCTTGACCGCGCCTTCTACAAGTACGCCGTCTGCAGGTATCATTTCTCCAGCGCCGACAAGCAAAATATCGCCAACGACAACCTCGGAATCAGGCAGCTCGCACACGCTTGACGTGTGTCCCGACATACGACGAAGTATGCGCACAGAGGTTTTTGTGCATTGCTCGGACAGCTTTGCAAACGCCGCCTCTGAGCCTTGCTCGGACAGAGTGGAAATTAGAGTTGCCAATAACACCGCCGCTGCAATACCGCAGCTTTCCACCCAATCGCCGCCGCGAAATGAAAACAAAAGATTGATGATAAGGGCAAATATCAGCACCTTTATGACGGGATCGCCGAGATTTGACACGAATTTTTTATAAAAAGGCGTGCCTTTTCGGACGGATAGGGTGTTTGCTCCATGCGCTCGCCGCGAGCTTTCGACCTCATCCGCTCCGAGTGGACGCAAGGTGTTTTCTTTTTGTATTTCACGGCTTTTCGCCTTTTCCGTCACTATCATATTCATATATCCTTTCGCATCTTCGGTATATATGATTTATATGACAGCTTGCCCGACTATATGAATAAATACGGGCTGGCTCACTTATGTGACCCAGCCCTTCAAAAAATATGGACAAAAAGAGCGCGAATGTGTAGAATTTTGTTGACAAGGCGGAAAAATTATGGTATAATCGCCTTGCTGTAAGATGTCATCATTTTAAAATATTGTAGTAATAAAGCGGCATTGCGCTCCATCCGTGGCACAGACTGCCCGCGCGTCCGAAATCAGCCTCGCCGATTATGGTCTCCCAAAAGGAGGTAGCACCGCAGTCAAGCATATAGCCGTATTTCTTGCGGATGTCGGCGAGAATGTATTTCTTGTGATCGGGATCGCCTGCGATTATTGCGTCGTAAACATAGCCGAGCATGGACAGTGTTGCGGGAGTAAGGCGCTTGTCGTTTTTCACCGCTTCAAGTGTGCGCCAATCTCCGAGACCGATAAGCAACGCAAATGCGTTTCCAAGCTGTGAATATGATCCCCTGCGCGACGTGGAGGTGGAGAAAATCCCCTCGTCGGGATTGAAAAATTCCTCACTGATGCCTGCTTTTATTGCATCTGTGTCAACGTCAAATTCAACGCCCGACATAGCGCAAAGCTTCTTGAATCGTACCGCCGAGTATACAAACGCGCAGTTGAGGATAAGATGAGTTATCTCGCCTGTTTCGTCGGGGCGGCGCACGCCGTTGTTGCCGTCGCTCCACTCGTGGAAATTCCAATAGGGCGCTTCAAGGTCGGGAATAAGCCCGCGTGCATCAATGCGTCCCTTCATCTTATTCATGATGCCAAGCATTGTGGGCATGACTTCATCAAGAATGGACTTGTCGCCCGTGTATTTGACGTATTCGTACACCGCAACGGGATACATGACCGAGAAAAAGGGAATAGCAGGGGTGTTTTTCGCGGGATAGGTCAGTTCAAGCAGACCGTCGGGACGCACGCCCTTGGATATAAACACAAGATTGGCGCGTTGGAATGATGTGTCCTCAAAGGCGTAATATCCGCAGAGCATCTGATTGCGCGAGTCAAGAACGTACATTGCCTGCTCACGCCAAGGGCAATCCTCGTAGTGATTGTTCATGCACAGTCGCAGTGTGCGCATACAGGTGTCGTAAATGCGCTTGTCAAGTCCGTCAAGCGGGAAGGGCTTTTCGATCTGCGGATACAGATAGGGGATAACGCCGATACTCAGTATCTCGGCGTCGTCGGGCGCGAATACCTCAAGATATCTCGCTGCAACGCGCAGAAAATATTGAGTGAATTCGCGAGTCCCACCGTCCGTTTCAAAGTTTACCGAAAAATCGCGGTTATCAATAATATAGCGCACGCAACCGTCAGCAATATGCTCGCCGTAAGCCACCTTAACAGTTGCAGGTGCCGACGTTTTTATCTTCAATGAAACGTATCCGCATTCCTCTCTGCCGAGGTCGAAAATTTTATGACCCTCGATGCTTAGCGGCTTTCCTTCAATAAATTCACCCTTTACGGTTTTCTTTACGGGACGGGGCTTGATATTGTAGGTCTTGCTTACTTCAACGCACTGATTATCCGCTATTGCTTTACCGCACGCCATATCCGAGGTGTGCCCAAGCTGAGGGGAGATACGCCGCGGTGCATGCTGAACGTAACGGTTGTCGTAGCCGCCGAGAGTGTTTTCTCTGCTGTATAGGATATTTTTGCCGTCAATATCAAGGGAGAATATCACGCCCGCACCGTCGTCGATATGAGTAGCACAGCTGACTCCCTCGTAGCGCACAGTCAGCTCAACGCTGTTCACACCTTGTTTACAAAGGTAGGTGATATCTATCTCGTCAAAATATTTTTCAAAGGGGTAGCCCGCGAACTGACCGAAGGAGGCGAGGCGACCGTTGACATACAGAATATAGTCTGTCTCGGCGGCGACGGTGAATGTCGCGCGCTCACCGTAAAAGTTGAATTTATCGCTGAAAAATGCGTACTCGCATTTCTGCGGGTCTGAATTTATCCAAATCCATTTGGCGCGTGGATCAAGCATGATATTTCTCCTTTAATTGAAGGTAACTCGAATAATTCCGTTGTCGGAGATGACCTTTCCGTCAGCATTAAGAGCTCCTTTTTCAATGGCTGCGGTGTAGCTAACGCCGTTGTAGGTAAAGCTGACCTTGGAATTTTCGGCGTCGATCTTGATGTCGGGGAAGCGGAAATTACGTCTGCCGACGCGGGATACTGCGCAGAAATCCTTAGCGGATCTTATCTCAAATCCGTTTTCAAACAGTGAGAATACAGTATCGCCGAAGCTGACGTCTGCTTCGCCCACGTCGGTTTCGGTGAATTTCATACCGTTGTAGGAAAGAGGTTTGCCCTCGGTGTCCTCAAAGAATACACCCGAGAGAATTCCGTTACCGCTGAACATATTTCCGTCCACAACAGGCAGTGTTTCAAACGTGCAGCTATTCTCGGTGCATACCACGTCCTCGTAAGGGCAAGGGGTGCTTTCGTCGAAAACGTGGATGTCGCGGATGCGGAAATTGCCGCCCTCACCGTACAGATTGATGCGGTATTTCTTGGTGCAGTACCAAACAGTGTCCTTTGCGGGATCGTTGTACGCGCCGTGACAGCTTATAGCAGACGCGGGGGTGGTGGCGTAGGTGTTTTTGTACCAACGTCCCGTCGCGCCCATGGTTTCAACGGTGATTTTGCCCTCGTCGTGCAGCCATTTCAGCTTGGGAAGCTGATCGCGCAGACCTGCCTTGATCCTATCCCAACCGAAAGCGTTTTCCTGACCCGCCTGCGTATAGCCGAAGGACAGGCACTCGCCGTTAAAGTTCTGGCGCAGATACCAGTCCACCCAAACGGGATTTCCGCCGCTGGACGGATACACGGGCTCAAGTGAAATAACGCCCTGACGCTTCGTTCCCACCTCAACATTGAGTCCGCTGTCAAACTGATAAACGGGGTCGCAACCAAGCATACGGAAAAGGGGAGTGGAGAGCTGATTTTCATTGCTCTGCGCGGGTACGAACTGATTTATTTTGGAGGGATAGTAGCCCTGACCGTAGTATCCGCCCCAGAGAGTGTAGCCGTCCGTTCCAAACTGCTCCTTGCAGTTGCACAGCGCGTCAACCTCGTATTTTTCGCACATATAGCGGGCGGTAGCGCCGTCAAACAGCCATGCGCCGACGGTTCGCGGGTAGTAGCCGAACACCTCCTTGAACTTTTCAAATGCCGTATCGACCAGTTTTTCTCTTTCCTCGTTTGTGTATCCAATAGGGCAGTTGCAGTGGCAGTGATAGTCCCACGTCCACTCTCCCGTCCATTTAAGTCCCGCATCCAGGCAAAGCTCCATGGGTATCTCAAACCAAAGACCAAGCTCCACACGGCTCTGATCCAAGTCCTTGAAAAATTCGGTGTAATCGGGCTGGATGAGCGCGTCGTACTGGAAAAGATAAGTTACAGGCAGCTTGTAGCGCTCCATAAGTGCTACCTGATTTTTTGTGGTAGCGAGATAATCAACGTAAGGAGAGCCTTCCTCTGCCTCGCGTCCCTTGCCGTAGCGTATGAAATTAACAATGTTTACTATCTGTCTTTTTTCGCTCATAATATGATGCTCCTTTCAAGATTTACAATTAAATAATACTACATATATATCAAAATGTCAATGGAGGATGAAAATATTTATATGGAAAATTCGCTATTTTTCAAGAACGAAAGTTACTACCGTTCCCACAATGCTGAATCTGATAACCGCCGTGAGGAGGATCGAGAGCTGCTCGTCAACTGCTGCGGCTTTTCTACCTACGGATTTCCCATACGTGTTGCAAGCACCCGACGCGACTATTATCTTATATACATAACCGAGGGCTCGCTGAAGGTCAGACGTCCGTATAACGTGACCTTGAACGCGGGTGATATAATTATTTTCTCGCCCGATATTGAATTTGAATATGCATCAAGCAAATTTGTGTATTATTGGGTACATTTTTCGGGGCGCGCCGCAGGAGGAATGTTGAGTGATTCCTACCTGCGCACGAATATCAAGCTGAGAGCGGGCAAGTCTGCCGAGGGCGAGAAATGCTTGCGTAAGATGTTCTACGAATTCGGATATCGCTCGCCCATGTGGGAGCGCAGTGCCGCCGTCGAGCTTGAAAAATTCCTGCTTTTGTGCGGCAAAGCAAATATGGAGGAAGAGCCCAAGAAAAACAGGGAAAATATTGCGGCGGCGATAACCTATATCCGCACGCACCTCGAAAAAGAGCTTACCATAGCAGAGCTTGCGGAGCGGTCATACCTCAGCCCCAGCGGATTCCGCCGCGCATTCGTGGCTTATACGGGCAAATCTCCCACCGAGTTTATCCAGAACGCGCGAATGGAGCTTGCAGAGCAGCTGCTCCGCGATACGGATATGCGTGTTTCTGCGGTAGCCGCCTGCGTTGGATATAACGACGCGCTGTATTTCAGCCGCATCTTCCGCGGACAGTTCGGACAAAGCCCCATGCAGTACCGAAAGAGCGTGCAGAAAAATTGATATGATACTCGCAAGAGGGGACAGCCCTTTTAAAACTCCGTATTTATATTTTTCAAGCGGTTGTGATAAACCTTTTTGATAATTAACAAGCAATATATAAAGTCCGGCATCAACTATGGGTTGATGTCGGATTTTCTTTGCGATTTACTATTGCATTTGTGGAATTTTTGTGCTATACTGTATTCATAAATTTCAAACTACCGAAGGGAGTGATCCTATGGAATATGTGCTGCAAGCCGAAGCACTTACAAAAAGCTACCGAGGCAACCGCGTATTAAACGGTGTTTCCATGAACATACAACGCGGTGATATTTACGGCTTCGTAGGGGAAAACGGTTCGGGTAAAACTACCGTTATCCGCTTGATCACAGGTCTTATTTATGCCGATAGCGGAGAGTTTACGCTCTTTGGAACGAAAAGCTCCGATCCCACCATTCGCACCGCACGCGCTCGCGTGGGTGCTATCGTTGAGTCACCCTCAATTTACCTCAATATGTCTGCAAAAGAAAATCTGTTGATGCAAAACGGAATACTTGGCATTCGTGATGAGGAGAAATGTAAGACGACACTGGAAACAGTCGGTCTCGGTGACCTTTGGGATAGCAATAAGCGCGCAGGTGACTTTTCGCTCGGTATGCGTCAGCGCCTTGGAATTGCCATGGCACTGCTTGGCGATCCCGAATTTATCATTTTGGATGAGCCAATGAACGGACTTGACCCTGCGGGTATCGTGGAAATTCGTGAGCTGATACTGCATCTGAACCGCAATATGGGCATAACCTTCCTGATCTCGTCGCACATTTTGACCGAGCTTTCACTCGTTGCCACGCGCTACGGCATTATCTCGCGCGGCAGAATACTGCAGGAGATCTCCGCCGAGGAGCTGGAAGGCGTTTGCCGTCACACCACGGTAATAAAAGTGGCTGACCGAGAGGCACTTCTCGCTTTGCTTTCCGCGGACTTTGACAATACTATGCTGTTTCCTCTGGACGGCGGCGTGCGCATTGAGGGAGATATTGACCTTAATGCTGTGCTTGGTAAAATAATTGACGCAGGCATAACTATCACAGCCGTGAATACTCATCGCTCCAGCATCGAGGACTACTATCTTTCTATGACGGGAGGTGGTCGCCGTGCGTAATTTGTACGTTACAGACCTTAAGCGCATCTTAAAGGATAAGCTTTTTGTTGTTACCTGTATTCTTGCGGGTGTATTTGCCGTTGTTAATCCTCTTTTGAACAAGGTGATTTTTGAGGCTCTTGACTTGGGCGAGCTGCTTGGCAATATGGTAAATGCAAAATCCATGCTGTTCAGCGCATTTATTCCCGGCGATAATCTTGGCTTGATAATGCCGATACTTATCGCCATTATCGTGTCCAAGGATTTCAGTCAGGGAACTGTGCGCAACAAGATCATCAGCGGCAGATCCAGAACCGAAATTTTCATTTCGCATCTGCTTGCATCCGCTACCGTGATGTGCGTGCTGATGCTGCTTCACGCACTTCTGACTCTCGGTGTATCTCTTTGCTTTTTCCCATATCAGGCAACAGACTTTACCGCGGCAGATCTCGGTTATCTGATGGCTTCGCTTGCGTTTGAGATGCTTGTCTACTTTGCTATTGCCGCCATCGTTACCTTTATTGCAACCGTTGCCAAGAATATGGGCATCTGCATCTTGCTCTATCTCGCCGTTTCCTTTGGATTTTCCATTGTGGGAGCGGTATTGCAGGTGGCGGGTGCATTACTTGACCCTGCCAATAAGCTGTATGGCGTATTCGAATTTTTAAATGCACTCAATATTTATACCTCCACCCTTATCGGTGCGGGTGCGACCTACTCGGTAAAGCAGGTGCTTTATATCCTGACGGCGCCTATTGCCATAACTGCTGTCAGCACTATATTGGGAGTCCGCTTGTTTGCACGCAAAAATCTGAAATAAATATTAAGAAACGTAATGTGGCTGTCGCATTTTTGCGACAGCCACATTAAATTTTTGATTATTTCTTTTTAAGCTTGCCGATAACTCTGCCCGCGCAGGAGATGTCGGTAAAATCCTTGAGCAGAATGGGCGGGTACTTGGTGTTGAGAGAGAGCAGTCTGTCACCGTCGTATTTCTTGAAATATCCGTTCCCGTCAAGAATGAATATACCAAGCTCGCCCTCAGGCACGCAGTCCACCGTCTGCACAAGCACGATATCGCCGCTGTGATAACGCGGTTCCATGCTGTCGCCGTAGATGCGAAGCGCAAAGTCTGCCTCCTTGGTGCGCGCCATATCCGGAATGATGATCTCGCTCGCCGCCGATTCGGTCAGCATGACGCCGCTACCTGCGGATACGGGCATATCAAACAGCGTGATAGGACGCTTGCGAAGTCCTGCGGGCAATTCCTCCGTGGTGTTGGAGCGGATAACGGAGGAGGGAACGAAGCCCTTGGTAGGTACGGACGCATTGTGCTGAATAAGTCTTCTCGGAGAAGCAAGTATCCTTGCAACGGGCGCTGCGGCGGTTTCCGCTTTTGCGCCCTGCACGCGCTCACTCTCGAGCGCGGTAACGGTGTGTACCATTTTCTTTCCGTACTCGTCAAGGGTACGGTAGGACTCGATGAACTCGATCTCGCCGTCCTCCAGCATATAGTTATTGTTGTTTTCGGGTACACCCGAAATCAGCCAATCCAGCGAGCAACCCAGCGCATTGGCAATGGACACGATATTGGAGAGCTTAGGTGAATCACTGATGCCCGCCAAAAGCTTTGACAGCGTACCCAAGGGAATACCCGTCATATCCGAAAGCATGTTGTTGGTGATCTTCTTTTGACTTTTAAGAGCTTTGATCCTGTCAAGATAGGTTTCCTCGTAATTCGTCATGATTCGCTCCTTTTTCCGTTTTTGACACGGCTTTTCTTTTTCTGGAACTATTATAGCACGTTTTCTCCAATTTGTAAAGGGGTTTTGCGAAAAAAATTCCGAAAATTTTTGCCGAAATACCAAAAACGGAAAAATATTTACAAAAAGTTTTTCAAACCCCCTTGAAAAATGGCAAAGTATGTGTTATACTGAATTCCACAAAGAAAACATTAGCGAAAGAGGATGACTTTGGAAACACGGATACACACCGTTGCCTTTACGGGACACAGAAACATGAACAGAGAGGACGTTTTGCTTTTGCCCTCTCTGCTTGAAGAAATAATATTAAGACTCTCCGCCCGCGGAGCGGTGGTGTTCCGCGCGGGCGGAGCTATGGGATTTGATACTCTCGCCGCCCTAAAGGTGCTGGACATGCAGACGAGGCTGCCGCAGCTTGAGCTGGAGCTTGTCCTGCCCTGCAGAAACCAAACGGAAAGATGGGATGCCGCCAGCGTGCGCACCTACAATTACATATTGAATCATACTAACCGCCATAGCTTTTTATACGAAACTTACGTTGACGGATGTATGCTTGCCCGCGATCGTAAGCTTATCGACGGCGCTGATGCTTGCGTGGCGTATTGCGCACGCAGCCATGGCGGCACGGCGTATACCTGCGCATACGCCCTAAAGAACGGATTGGAGCTTATTAATCTGTACGACCTGCTGCATCCGTGATCAGTCAAGAAACTTTTTGAATGCCTTGAGACGGAACAGGAGGAACGCCGCGACCACAGTCAGAGCCATTTCGGGCAACATGTATATCGCGTTATACACCAGGGAATAGGGGAGCGGATTCCAGCCCTCCCATGCGTATGTGCCGAAGAAAACGCATCCCGAAATGACGTGAGAGGTATATCGGATGACGATAGCAAGCACGACGCCGAGCGTTCTGCCGAGGACACCGCGTTTTCTCCACAAGCCCGCAAGACCGAGAGCGGTGAAGGGCAGGAGGTAATCAAATACGAGGCAGCCTATCCAGATGCCCACGGTCATACCGTAGCTCATAAGCTTGCCAAGGTCAATACCTATTTGCAGTATGGAGTAGGCAAAGGAGCAGGCAAGTCCGATTTTTAGTCCCCGTCTGTGTGACATGATCATAATGGGGAGCATGGATAGCAGTGTTACCGAGCCTCCGTACGGTGACTCCCACAGCTTGATGAGGCTGAGGACTGCGGCGAGGGCAAGCATAATGCCGCACTCGCACAGTACGGTGAGCTTGCTTCTGGTTGGGTTTTGGTTTTGGTTTTTCATTTTATAAATCTCCTTTCAAAAGATTTTCATAATTGTAAGACCGCACGGAAATCATTTCCGTGCGGTCTTACAACTGCCGAAAATCTTCCTACGCCGGTATTATCCGTATCAGGTAAAAGGGTTCGCGTATCGCGTCTCAGCCTCGCCGTGTTGTCGGCGGTTAGCACCCCTGATTTGTGTGCGGTATTAAATTGTATCAGTAATATTTGTTTATCCCGACTTCCTTCATGGAGGGGGATTCTGCAAAGACCTCATCGTCAACGGTGATGCTCTTTGCCTTTTCGGTACATTTGTTGCTGTAAAGATAATCTGCAACGCGCTCGGCGAGATCATCAAGCTGTTCGCTGTATTCCTCGTTTGACGCCGCATCCCTCGGCATTTTGCACTTGATCATAACGTGATATCCGTAATCGGAGGAATACATTAGCACCGTTCCATTGTCAACGCCCACAAGCTCGTCGGCGAGATCGTTGAAAACATCCGTGAGGTTGTTACCCGTAGTGTAAACAAAGCACATTTCGTTGTCCGTGATGACCTCGTCCAGCCCCGCCGCCTCGTATTCGTCGATATAGGACTCAAACATAGCGAAATCACCCTTCTCAACACTCGAGAGTATTTCGTTTGCAAGTGCCTTGTTCTCGGCAAGCTTTTCGGGGGAATATTTTTTGGAGATCGGGTATCCTCCCTCGTCATATTTGAGGGCGCGCACGCCGTTTTCCTTGTCGTATGCTATCTTGCCGTCGGCGGTGTAGTAGATGGGGGAATCGTTTTTGTCAAGTATGATTTTTCCGAACTCGTCAAGCATTGTCGTTCCGTTCTTGACGTCGTATGCAATGTTGTTGACCTTTTCGTTGTTGTCCTTGGGGAGAAAGTAGATCTCGTCGCCATTTTCATCTGTCTGGTATTCGTAGTAGAATGAACGGATAAGGATATGCTTGAAGGCAACGGCGTATTCGTCAAGATACGTCTGCTTTACAGTCGCAGCGATTTTGGAGCCGTCATCACCGTAGATATATTCGCTCAGATATTCATATTTCGCTTCCATAATATAAAGCTCACGCAAAATATCCACGTTCACTCCGTAAGCCGAAAGCATGGAATTGAACTGTGACTTTGAGCCGTCGGCATCTCCGACTATATAATCCTCAATGTCCCGGTCGATACTGTCGTAGACGCTTTGGGGAAGGGTAAGCCCTTCCTCGTCGAACATGACCGCCGCTGCAAGGTACAGCTTTGCGTTATGAAGCACTATCTGCTTGTAATATTCGCCAAATGTGATGCCGCTTTCAAGCTCTACGACGGTATCCCAGAAGCTGTCGCTCTTTACGTTATAGCCCATGGATTCAAGGTTTCCCTTGGTGCGGCTGAGCAGCAGCTCAAACATATTCGTGCTGAGCGTTTTGCCGTCAAGCTCCATTAGCGTCTTTTGCTGAGAGCAACTGCCAAGGACTCCCACCGTAAGCACCAAGGCAAGCGCCAAGGCGCCAAGGCGGAAAAGTAGATTTTTTTTCATTTTAAAGCTCCGAAACATATATTTTTACGCTTTCTGACATTATAACACATTTTATAAGGTTATTCTTTACTTAAAGCAAGATATTTTTCAAATATTTTGTGAATAATTTTCAAAGCGTTCTCGCCGGGCTTAAGAAGCAGGCGTATGGACGCCTCACTTCCCGCCACCAGCTTGAGTCTGCCGCGTACCAGCTCGGACAGCTCCATCCATACGTCGATATTGATGCTTTTTTGTGTGAATATCACGGTGTTTCCGTTCTGACGGACGTTCTCAATACCGCAGGCGACCGCTTCTGCGCGTATGAGAGCGATACGAAGAAGGTTGAGCGCAGGCTCGGGCATCTCGCCATATCTGTCTATCAGCTCGTCAGCCATATCCTCCATATCCTCGGCGTTGCGGATGAGTGCTATACGCTTGTAAAGAGCCATTCGCTGAGCGGGATAGCGGACGTAGGAATCGGGGAGAAATGCGCTGTAATCCAGCGAAACGGTACATTCCTGCTTTTCCTCCGTTTTTTCACCCTTTGCTTCAAGCACCGCGTCGTTGAGCAGCTTGATATAAAGGTCGTAACCGACCGACTCAATATGACCGTGCTGCTGTGCGCCAAGCAGATTGCCCGCTCCGCGTATTTCCATATCGCGCAAGGCAATCTTAAATCCCGCGCCAAACTCGGCGTAATCGCGTATCGCGCCGAGTCGCTTTTCGGCTATCTCGGACACGGCACGTCCCGCAGGATAGGTAAAATATGCGTAAGCACGGCGGGATGAGCGTCCGACTCTGCCCCTGATCTGGTGGAGCTGTGAAAGCCCCAGCCTGTCGGCACAGTCAACTATAAGCGTGTTGGCGTTAGGAATATCAACACCCGTTTCGATGATGGTGGTGCAAACGAGAATGTCAATGTCGCCCGTAAGCATCCGCTCCCAGATATTTTCAAGCTCCTCCTTGTCCATCTTTCCGTGCGCGACGGTTATGCGCGCCTCGGGAATAGCGGCGGACAGCTTTGCCGCAGTTTCGTTGATAGTTTCAACCACGTTGTGCATATAGAAGATCTGACCGCCTCGGCGAAGCTCTCGGCGTATCGCCTCGTTGACTATAAGCTCGTCATGCTCAAGAACGTAGGTTTGCGTGGGCAGACGGTCAAAGGGCGCTTCGTCAAGAATGGATATGTCGCGAATGCCGCCCATAGCCATGTTCAGCGTGCGGGGAATAGGAGTCGCCGTCAAGGTCAGAACGTCGATATTTCCGCACATCTGCTTTAGCTTTTCCTTTTGAGCAACGCCAAAGCGCTGCTCCTCGTCAACGATAAGCAGTCCAAGATCCTTAAAGGCAATATCCTTGCCAAGCAAACGGTGAGTTCCGATTATAATATCCACGTCGCCGCGCTCAAGACGGCGGAGCGTGACCTCCTGTTCCTTGGGGGTCTTGAAGCGGGAGAGCATATCTACGTTGACCGAAAAGCTCCTCATGCGCCTTGAAAAGGTTTGATAATGCTGAAGCGCGAGAATGGTGGTGGGGACAAGGACGGCTACCTGCTTTCCGTTGCTGACCGCCTTGAATGCGGCGCGCAGGGCAACCTCGGTCTTTCCGTATCCGACGTCGCCGCACAGCAGTCTGTCCATAGGGACGGGGCGTTGCATATCAGCCTTGATGTCCTCAACTGCGGCAAGCTGTCCGTCAGTCTCCTCGTATTCAAACGCGGCGTCGAAATCTCGCTGAAAATCGTCGTCGGGGGAGAAGGCGTAGCCGGGGCGACGCATACGCTCGGCGTACAGCTTTATAAGATCCTTCGCCATCTCCTTGACGATAGCACGGGTGCGTGCCTTGGTCTTATTCCATGTGTCTGTTCCGAGATGTGAGAGTCTTACGAGTCCGTCGTCCGAATGTGCGCCGATATATTTGGACACCATATCCATTTTCTCAACAGGGATATACAGCTTATCCGTTCCCGCATATTGTATTCCGATATAATCTCGGCTGACGCCTGCGGTGGTAAGATTTTCAATTCCCGTGTAACGTCCGATACCGTAGGTCTCGTGGACCACGTAATCGCCTACCTCGAGATCGGCAAAGGACATAATGGAGCGGGTGTTTTTCTTTTTGGTCTGCTTCCGCGCACGCGAAACTGCTGTGGAAAGAGAGCCTGTGCGTGAGTCTGGATTGGTAGAAAGCACGGCAATTCGGGGAGCGATAAGCTCAAAGCCGTAAAGATATTCCCGCCATAGGACCACGACTACCCCCACGGGGATATCCTTCGAGGTGAGCGCCGACGCATCGGCGGGCATCACTGTATCAAAATCCGCGTCCTCAAGCAGCTCGCACAGATTTTTTGCCGCTGCCTGCGATTCGGCGATAACACAAAGTCGGTAGTCCGAGCGCATATATCCCGTCAGGTCCTCGCAAAGCAGACGGAAGTTTTCTGCGTAGGAAACGATATGCTTGGAGCGGAAGCTGAAGATACCGCCAAGCCGCTTGCCAGACATGCCGTAGGAAAGGGAATCGACGTGTACGGTAGCACTTCGGTCAACAAACAGCTCAAAAGCTGCGGGTGGGAAGGCATACTCGGTATAACGTCCCGAAATAGTGCCGCCCTCAATGAGCGCCTTTATATTTTCGCTCATTATCTTGTCCGCCGAGGACAGTCGCTCGCGCACGGCGGAGGTAGAGCGGATGATGAGTAGAGATCTGTCGTCAAAATAGTCGAGCAAGCACGCCGACTCGGGATAAATAACCTTTATATATTTGTCAAGGAATGCAAGCTCCGAGCCCGTGGTGGTGTTGTTCTGAAGCGCCGCCGTCAGAGCGGACAGCTCGGAATTGAGCGCCTTTTCTGCGTCGGGATTTTTTGAGGCTTTCTTATGGGTGGCAATAATATTTTTCAATTGCTCAAGCGTTTTTCTGTCCGCAAGTATCTCACGGGAGGGGAGCAGATCGCAGGAGTCGATAGCCGTGGTCATTCGCTGGGAATCTGTGTCGAACAGTCCCATGCGGTCAACCTCGTCGTCGAAAAGCTCAACGCGCAGAGCGTGAGTGCCGTCGTGTATCTCGCCCTCATCGTCAATGTAACAGCCAAAGGGCGCGCAGATATCAATGATACCTCCGCGCAAGGAGAACTGTCCCGCACCCTCTACCATGTCAACTCGCGCGTATCCCGCGGACACGAGCCTGTCGGCGAGGACTGCGGTGTCTACCTTGGTGTCAAAATCAAGGTGAATGGTGGATTCCTTGAGCCGCGTGGGCGGAACGGTATAGCTTACCGCCGCGTCGGGGGTTGTGACTACCACGTCGTAGCTTGACGAGGCGAGTCCCGACAGCACGCGCAGTCTCTCATGCTCGTATTCGTGAGATGCAGTTACGTTATAGAATGAAAGATCCCGCGCCGTGTAAAACGCCGTACGCAGACCAAAGCGCTCAAAGGTCTGCTTGAGCCTGACACAGTCCTTCTCCTCGGGGCAGACTACAAGAGCAGTGCGGCTGTGACCGCCCGCGCGCTTGCCGCCGTCGGGGGAGGCGGACGTGCAGGTGTCCTCAATAAGTGCAACGCAAAAAGCCTCCGTAGCACCGTCACAGAGTCCGTTTGCCAGCAGAGGAAGGGGTTTATCTTTAAAATTGCGGCGGACGGCGGAAAGCAGCTCGCGATACTCGCCGTCCTCGCGTATGATGTCGGTCAGTAGATTCATAATATTCCTTGTGTGTGATTATTTTCTGTTGCAGATCTGCATAGCCTTGTCGACGTCTCCGAGGAGGAGCTGCTCAAGTCCGTCTGCGGCGATGGGGAACAGGGATCTTACGATCTTCAGCTCGTCTGCGGTGAAATTGGAAAGCACCCAATCCGCAAGGTCGTAGTCGGGATTTGGCTTTGCGCCAACACCGATACGGATGCGGGGGAAGGTGTCAGCACCCATGATACGGATGATGTCGCGCACGCCTCGCTGACCGCCGTCCGAGCCCTTGGCGCGCACTCGCATCCCGCCGACTGAAAGATTTATGTCGTCGCATATCACAATGATATTCTCAAGCGGTATCTTGTAGAAGTCCGCCGCCGCCTGCACCGCCTCACCTGAGGCGTTCATATAAGTCTGCGGCTTCATGAGAAGCGCACGTTTGCCCGCGATATTAGCCTCGCCCACAAGCGCGCTGAACTTTGAGCGGTTGACCTTCACACCGTACTTTTCGCACAAATGGTCCATAAACATAAAGCCCATGTTGTGTCGCGTTGTGTTGTATTTGTCGCCGGGGTTGCCGAGCCCGACCACAAGATGAGTAATAGGAGCGGTGGATGCCGTCTCGCGATTTTTTTCTAATTTTTTGAATATGTCAAATATATCTGCCATGCTTTTTGCCCTTCCTTTGGCGTATACAACGCCACAAGCCGTCGGAAGGGAGCGTAGCTCCGTGCCGACGGTGAATTTAGGATTTTTTGTTGTGCTTCGGACAGCTCTCCGAACACTTAAACATTATACACAATATCTTTGGAAAAGTCAAATGGAATTTGGCGATTTTTGTTGTTGTTCAAAAAAAATTAACACTTTTTAATGCGGATATTTTTATTAAAGCCTTTCACTTTTGGGAATTTTATGTTATAATACTATCGTTGCAAACACGGGAGAAGTGTGCCTTGACGCTGATTTCGCGTTTGCTTAGGTATGTCAAAAAATAAATTATTTATAAAACGGAGGATTAAACCAATGGCAAAGAAGTATTGCTACCTTTTTACCGAAGGTAACGCAAACATGCGTGAGATCCTTGGCGGTAAGGGCGCGAACCTCGCTGAAATGACCAATATCGGTCTTCCCGTTCCCCAGGGCTTCACTATTTCCACAGAGGCATGCACTCAGTATTATGAGGACGGCCGTCAGATCAACGACGAGATCATGGCTGAGATCATGGAGTACATCGTAAAGATGGAAGAAGTAACAGGCAAGAAGTTCGGTGACAAGGAGAACCCCCTTCTCGTATCTGTTCGTTCCGGCGCACGTGCATCCATGCCCGGTATGATGGACACCATCCTTAACCTCGGTCTTAACGAGGAGGTTGTAAACGTAATCGCTGCTAAGTCCGGCAACGCACGTTGGGCTTGGGACTGCTACCGTAGATTTATCCAGATGTACTCTGACGTCGTTATGGAGGTCGGTAAGAAGTACTTCGAGGAGCTTATCGATAAGATGAAGGAAGAGAAGGGTGTTAAGCTTGATGTTGAGCTTACCGCTGACGATCTCCGTGAGCTTGCAACTCAGTTCAAGGCTGAGTACAAGGCAAAGATCGGTGCAGATTTCCCCACCGATCCCAAGGAGCAGCTTATCGGTGCAGTTAAGGCAGTATTCCGCAGCTGGGATAACCCCCGTGCAAACGTATACCGCCGCGACAACGATATTCCTTACAGCTGGGGTACAGCAGTAAACGTACAGGCAATGGCATTCGGTAACATGGGTGACAACTGCGGTACAGGTGTTGCGTTC
>SVQX01000062.1 GCA_015065065.1 Oscillospiraceae bacterium | reverse complement strand
CTCGCCATTCTCCCCTCCTCGGGCGGTCAGGCAATGCACCTGCTTCGTGCGGAAACCCCCGGTCCTACCAAGGGAAAATTAGTTCCCAAAATGCGGCAGTCGGCTATTATTCTTTACGGAATCTACGTTGTAATGACTATAATTTTAGTCGTCGCCCTGCTGCTTTGCAAATTGCCGCTGTACGATTCTCTCGTAACCGCCTTCGGAACGGCAGGAACGGGTGGATTTTCGGTGCTGAACGCATCTATCGGAGGCTACAACAACCCCGCCGCCGAATGGGTTATTGCAGTATTCATGGTACTGTTCGGCATAAACTTCAATCTGTACTATTTCATGCTCATTGGCAAGGCGCGCGACGCCTTCAAGAGCGAGGAGCTTAGAGTATATCTCGCTATCGTGGCACTCGCGACGATAGCTATAACGGTCAACACGGTAAACACTGTCAGCGGACTTTCTGACGGCATCCGCACGTCATTTTTCCAAGTCGCAAGTATTATTTCAACGTCCGGCTTCGCCACGGTGGATTACAACCTATGGAGCTCATTTGCAAAATCCGTTCTTTTACTGCTCATGATAACGGGCGCGTGCGCAGGCTCCACAGCGGGCGGACTCAAAATATCTCGCGTAATCATCTTGCTTAAAAGCATCGTACGTGAAATCAAGCATATGCTGAATCCCCGCTCGGTAAACGTTATCCGACTTGACGGCAAGGTGATTGAGGATGAAACCACGCGCTCGGCGCTTGGATATCTTGCGGTGTATATTACGCTTATAATCACAAGCGTCTTGCTCCTGTCCTTCGACGGATTCGGGCTTGAAACTAACCTTTCTGCCACGCTTGCGTGCATTAATAACGTAGGTCCCGGCTTTGACGCAGTAGGACCCGCCTCAAACTTTGCGGACTATTCCCTGTTTTCTAAGGCTATACTGTCAGTTGCTATGCTTATCGGACGACTTGAGATCATGCCCATGATGATACTCTTTACGCCGTTTGCATGGAAAAAGCGTTGAATTCAATAAGCTCTCGGTCATCCGCCGAGGGCTTATTTTCTAAAATATGGGGAAAATTTATCTATTATTGATTGACATTTTTTCGATATCGTGGTATAATAATACGATAATATCGAAAATTGTTTCTTGTGGGGGCGGTTATGAAAATAATCAATCTCTTTCCACAGGGCTTTGGCTCAAATTGCTACCTCGTTGAGGACGCGGGCGAGGCTCTGATAATAGACCCAAGCGCCTCGGCGGACAGTATTCTTGCCGCCTTGAAGCACGACGGATGCGTGCCTGTCGGGATACTTTTGACTCACGGTCACTTTGACCACATATTTTCCGCCGACACCTTGCGCCGCAGGGCGTCTGAGCTTAACATTTTCCTGCCCCTTATGATACACGCGGACGACTCGCCAATGCTGTCGGACGGCAAGAAAAGCGCGTTTTACACCTTCTTCGGCAGGGATATCAAGTACGCACCCGCAGAAAGACTGCTTTGTGACGGCGATACCGTCACGGTGGGAAATTCCACGATCACTGTGCGCCACACCCCCGGACATTCCCCCGGCTCTGTGTGCTACATTTGCGAGTCGGCGGGCGTAATATTTACGGGCGACACTATTTTTGCCGACGGCTACGGCAGATACGACCTCTGGGGCGGCAGTCGGGAGATACTTGCAAATTCCATCAAGGCTCTCCGCGAGCTTGACGGAAATTTGACCGCCTACCCGGGTCACGGCGACAGCACACGGTTGTCATTCGCACTTGACAATATTCTTTACGTAATTTAAACTATCACAACATACAGGAACGGAGATTTTTATGGATTACAAAAAGCTTGCACAGCTTCTTTTCCCCGACGTTGATAAGACTCCCGAGGATTTAGAGGCTCTCTATCCTCCCCGTCAGCTCCCCGAGGGTGCAAAGGTCACGCGATTTGCCCCCAGCCCCACGGGCTTCGTCCACTTTGGCGGAATGTTCCCCGTGCGCGTGGCAGAGCGCTTGGCTCACCAATCGGGCGGAGTTTTCTATCTGCGAATTGAGGACACTGACGCTATGCGCGAGGTAGAGGGCGCGGCGGCGGCTCTCATACGCACGCTTGCCGACTACGGAATAGTATTTGACGAGGGCGCGTCCCTCGCCCCTGACGGCAGTATCTGCGACAAGGGAAATTACGGTCCTTACAAGCAGAGTCAGCGTGCGCACCTTTATCACGTTTACGCAAAAATGCTTGTGGAAAAAGGTCTTGCTTATCCCTGCTTTACTACCGAGGAGGAGCTGGAGCAGCTTCATAACACTGATAAAAAGGCTGAAATAAAGAACACAGACTGGGAGGCAGAGGCAGAAAAGCGTCGCGAGGAGATGCTCGCCCGCCGCGCCTTTACCATGGAGTCGGTCGAGGAAAACCTCAAGGCGGGCAATCCCTTCGTGCTTCGTCTGCTTGCCGACGGCGACGGTGAAAAAAAGATAACTGTTACCGACCTTGTAAGGGGTAAGCTGGAGCTTCCCGAAAACGAGGAGGATTTCGTCCTTCTCAAGAGCGACGGAATTCCCACCTATCACTTCGCACACGCGGTGGACGACCACCTGATGGGCACTACCCACGTCGTGCGCGGAGAGGAATGGCTGCCCAGCTTACCTAAGCACCTTCAGCTTTTCCGTTATCTCGAATTCAAGCTCCCCAAGTATATGCACATTTCCCAGATCATGCGTCTTGACGAGAACGGCAACAAGAAAAAGCTGTCCAAGCGCGACATGGGTGCAAATCTTGACGACTACAAGCGCCTTGGCTACTGCGCCGAAACCGTCGTCGAGTATATCATGACTCTGCTTAACTCCAACTATGAGGAGTGGCATGCGGCAAATCCCACGCTTCCCTTTACGGATTTTGCATTCAACGTAAAGAAAATGAGCGTTTCGGGCTGTCTGTTCGACATAAACAAGCTCAACGACGTATCCAAGAACGTCCTCTCCCGCATGAGCGCTGACGAGGTGTACGAAAGGATCACCGAGTGGACGGCGGAGTACGACAAGGAGCTGAACGCTCTGCTCGTGCGCGATGCGGACTACGCAAAATCAATTCTCGCCATCGGCAGAGGCGGCAAGAAGCCGCGCAAGGACTTCACGGTCTGGGGTGACGTCCGTCCTTACCTCGATTTCTTCTACGACGAGCTGTTTGAGATAAAGGATTCCCTGCCCGAGGGCACGGATATGGCTGACGTCCGAGCAACGCTTGCAAAATTTGCAGAAGCTTACGACGAGAGCGACGACACAAACGCTTGGTTTGAAAAGATAAAGGCAATCGCAGACAGCCTCGGCTACGCCTCGGATATGAAGGCGTACAAGGTCGACCCCACCGCATTCAAGGGCAGCGTTGCAGATATCAGTGCATATATCCGCCTTGCCGTCACGGGTAAGCTGAACGCCCCCGATCTTTACACCGTCATGCACATTCTCGGACGTGAGCGCACTCTGGCAAGAGTAAGTGCCGCGCTTTGATATCTCCGCAAATAAAACACAAAGGATGAACACCATGGAGAACGAAATTTACAACGGCAATTTTATTCACGATATTATCGACGAGGATATCTCCCTTGACCCCGAGCTGAAGATACACACCCGTTTCCCTCCCGAGCCTAACGGATACCTGCACATCGGGGTCAAG
>SVQX01000031.1 GCA_015065065.1 Oscillospiraceae bacterium | reverse complement strand
GCCCGCAACTATGATCCGCCTTAATCTCGTAAAGGGACTCGGACCGGTGCTTCAGATCGCTGAGGGCTGGACCGTACAGCTTCCCGACGACGTAACCAAGACGCTGATGATGCGTACCGACCCCACCTGGCCCTGCACCTGGTTCACTCCCCGCTGCGACGGCAAGGAGGGCTCTCCCTTCAAGACCGCTTACGACGTGATGAACAACTGGGGCGCAAACCACGGCGCTATCTCCTACGGACATATCGGCGCAGACCTTATCACCATGTGCTCTATGCTCCGCATCCCCGTATGCCTGCATAACGTACCCGACAGCGACGTATTCCGTCCCGCTGCTTGGAATGCATTTGGCATGGATAAGGAAGGCCAGGATTATCGCGCTTGCGCGACCTACGGCCCTCTCTATAAGAATATCTGAGCTTGAAAAATTCAACTGCCTGCGGACTTGTCCGCAGGCAGTTCCTTTTTGAACATACATGTTTCACAGCTCGCAGATTGACATTTGGCGGTTACTGTTATACAATATTTATCGGAAATCATGATAGGTTTTTGAATTTTTTACGTCTTATATATATAGGAATATTATCCCAATACAACACGGAAAGGACGCCGCACTCGGCGGCAGAACCAGCTTATGGCTTTATCAAACAACGGACGGACACCACTTACCGACGAGGAAATAATTCGTCTTTATTTTGAACGCAACGAAAGCGCGATCAGCGCCACAGACAAAAAATATGGCAAATATCTCATTACCATAGCATACAACATTTGAGGGACAAGCCTGATTGCGAGGAGTGTCTGAACGATACGTACCTTGGAACGTGGAACAGTATTCCACCGAAAAACCCAAGTGTTCTGCGCGTTTTTCTCGCGAAAATAATGCGAAATATCTCTCTTGACAAATTCAGAGAACGGCATGCGACTCGCAGAGTTCCCTCCGAAATGGTATCCGCTCTTGAGGAATTGAGAGAATGTACTTATTACTCCCCCTCCGTCGAGGAGGAATATCTGGTAAGCGAGCTTAGCAGAATACTTAACGACTATATCGAAGGACTGTCCGAGCGTAGGCAATTTATTTTTGTATGCAGATACTATTACGCAGACGGTATCGCCCGTATTGGCGGTATGCTGGGAATCAGTGAAAGCACAGTGTATCGCGAGCTTTCCGAAATCCGTTTGGGGCTCAAGGAGCTTCTTATAAAGGAGGGATATTTCAATGAATAAGCACGACGAGATCAACCTCAGGGTAATATCCAACATTGACGAGAGCATTATAGATAAAAATACCGAAAAGCGAGTTGATCTTTTCAAAAAATCCGCTCTTACAAAAAAGCCTTTCTTCACCAAACGCCGGATAATAGGCGGATCGGCTGCCGCGGCGGCTGCAGTGCTTGCCCTGCTCTTTATAATCATTCCGCTTTTTTCAAGGCAAGTGCCCGTTTATCAAGGTATGACGGTCTCCCCTGCTCCGATTGTCGAGGAGGAGGATTCCTTGCGCGGGAACGTAGGCTTTACGTATCTGTCAAGCACCGAAAAAGACACGGGACGCGGCAAGCGCGAACAACACGGCAAAGAATCCGAGAGTGCCACGGCAACCGACACAGCCACAGAAACCGATATTGGCATCAAGGATTACAACAAGACCTATTACGCAAAGCCGGGAGAGGACGTGCTGATAACAGTCCACTTCGACAATCCCGAGAAAAAAGAGATAATTTCCTTTACGCTAAACGGAGAAAAGTACTCCTCGTACATATTTGAGGAGGGCTCGGATATGGAGCATCTTATTCTCAAGGTCAAGGTCGGCGAGAAGCCGGGAGTTGCGGAATATACCATTGACGCCATCAAATACGTTGACGGCACGGCGATAAAGGACGTGCGAATGGCGGGCGATAAGACTGTGGATTCAGTATTGCCGCGGAGCATCCCACAGCCGAGCTGACAAATATCAGCACAGGCTTTACCTTTGCCGATATAACCTTTGACATAAAGGACGGCGACGGTCTTATCGAGGGCAACCGCTCCAACGTCCGCGCCGAGCTTTACATTGGCGGCGAGTTATCTGCTACAGCATTCCCCGACGGAAGCACCTTTAAATTTTCCAAGCTCCTCCCCTCCACCGAGTACGAATTGCATATAATTGCCGAGTACAACGCATTTGACGAGGCGGGCAAAAAGGAATACGTGATATTGCAAGAAACCGTCAAGACCGAGGATTCGGTAGGACTGTCGCTGACTTATACGGAGGACGGTACTCTTATGAGTATGAGCATCAACGACCCATCGGCAAGCATTATTTCCGCCGAGCTTGAACGCTTCGGAGACGTAAAGTCATTTGACCCGACGACTGCACAGCTGTTAAATTACGGCACTTACACCGTCACGGTAAGCTATACCTACGACGGAGGAGAGGGCGTTGGTCAGAAATCTCATTCCGTAAGTCAAAACATCTCCGTGTTTGCCAAAATCGGGGATCTGTATGACATAAATAAAAATTATTCCTCATCTCCTTCATGGAATTCGGCAACTCAGGATTACCGCAAGCATACCGGAATGGATCTGATTCCGATTGACGGAGGTATTGATGTCCTCTCGCTGACGGACGGCGAGGTAGTGGAGGTCTATACCGATGATTGGTGGGGTAAAACGGTGGCAGTGCGATTTGCAAACGTGGACGGCAAAGAATACACACTGTATTACCAAAGCCTGCGCGGTGTCGACGTTAATGTGGGCGATACCGTCAAGGTGGGTGATAAGCTCGGAACTGTCGGTGACAGTGCTATTATTGATTTTTGCAGCTCGGATCACGTTCACATTATGCTAAAGGACACGACCGTTACGGCAAATGACGGAATAGTAAATCCTCTCACGATACTCAAGCGGTAAAATATTATTTCTCTTAAAAATCTTATTTCGTTTTTATATTGACAAATTTCCTAAAAAGTGATATAACATATATGTTTAATATCATTCGTCGAAAAGAAGGTGCATGTATGTGTTTAGGACAAAAACGATAGACGCGACGCGCGGAGCAATGGTCCCCCAGATCATTCTTTTTGCGATCCCTTTAATTTTAACGACGCTGATACAGACACTGTTCAACGCGGTCGATATCGCCATTCTCGGTAACATGGCTGACACGCGCGCAGTTGCGGCAGTCGGAGCAACGACTACCATCGTGCATCTGATCATAGATGCCTTTGTCGGCATATCATCCGGTGCAAAAATCGTCCTCTCAAGGCTGGTAGGAAAAAACGACGAGGAGGAATTACATCGCACTATTGATACGTCGATCATATTGGCGATAGGATTTGGCATTATCATTTCAATCACCGGTATTGTCTTTTCGCCCTTCTTTATGAGATGGGTCGATTGCCCTACCGAATGCTTTGACGATGCCGTTATATATCTCCGGATATACCTTGCCTCCGCTCCGGCAATATTGCTGTACAATTACGGCTCGGCAGTCATGACATCCGCAGGAGACACGCGCAGGCCATTGTATTTTGCCGTCGCCAGCGGACTTCTCAACGTAATTCTCAACATCGTTTTATGCTTTGTCCTTCCAAATAAGGTTGTTGCCGTTGCCATCGCAACCGCCGCATCACAGGTGCTGTCTGCTGTCCTCGTTATGATACGACTGTGCCATCTGGACGGCATAATGCGCGTCCGTATCAGAAGGATACGCTTTCATTTCAAGTCGTGCATACAGCTTTTGCGCTTCGGAATTCCACTGTCCCTGCAGACGCTTATCTACCCCTTGGCAAATTTGCAAATTGCATCAGCCATAAACAGTCACGGCGTGGCTTGCATGGCGGGAAACAGTGCGGCGAGCACGGTAGAACAGATGACTGCTGCCTTCCGCAACGCCTTCACTGCTTCAACGGCTACCTTCATAGGTCAAAACCTTGGTGCAGGAAAGCCCGATCGAGTAAGAAAATCATTGTGGTATAACCTTGGATTGGCACTTTTGATAAACACGGCAGTCAGCTTGGCGGTTTTGTTTACGAATGAATACTGGATTCATATTTTCCTAAAGGATGATCTGTCGGCAGTAGAATATGCCCTTACTCGCAATGATATGCTTATGGTGGCACTCCCATTTGCCGTAGTAAACGCCGTTTTGGGAGCCGCCATACAAGCGTTTGGCTATCCGATATGCAGCACGATAAATTCCGTTGTTTGGGTTCTGGGCTTTCGCGCCGTATGGATGGAGTTCGTTTATCCGCCCCATCCAACGTATGCCAACCTGATTTTGTGCTTCGCCGTTTCTTGGGGCTTTACAATGATATGCAACATCGTTATATTCTCCATCGTTTACATGCGGTACAAAAAAGGAAAGTATAAAAAAATTTAGAGAAAGTATTAATAGCACACAAGGCAGCGGTTGAAATATCCCGCTGCTTTCTTTTAGACAATCGGCATTCCGTATAGTAAATTTTCAGGATTTTCAGGATTTTATGCCAATTCTATTGACAAATACCCCCAAAAAGTATATAATTTCTTGAGGGATAAAATATCCGAAAAATTTGGAGGAAAACATTATGAAGCTGGCTACAAGCACGGGTGATTTCCGCGCATTTACAAGCAGTACAATTGAAACGCTCGAATACCTGCACGAGGCGGGATTTCAATACGTAGACTACAACTTCGGACCTGACTACAACCGCAAGAACGATGCCTACGGCGAAAATTGGAAGGAATACGTACAGGAGCTGAAGAAAAAGGCAAACAGCCTCGGTCTTGAGTTCGTTCAGGCGCACTCCCCTATGGGCAGACCTCTCGTTGACACCGAGGAAATGATAAGCTGCACCAAGCGCTCCATTGAGGTGTGCGGTATGCTGGGCATTAAAAACATAGTAGTACATTCGGGCTACGTCAAGGATATTGACAAGTACGAGTGCTTCCGCCGCAACAAGGAGTTTTTCCTCGCACTTATGGACACCGCGGAGGAATGGGACGTAAACATTCTCTGCGAGAACTTCGATATTATGGTATTCGACGATACTTATTGGATAGATAACGCTCCCGACCTGCGCGAATTCCTTGATTACGTTAATCACCCACGCCTCCACGCTTGCTGGGACATCGGTCACGCCAATATGCAGCCTCTTCCCCAGCACGAGGCTATCAGACTCATCGGAAAGGACATTTATGCCCTGCACGTTCAGGATAATATGGGCGAAAAGGATACTCACTACTTCCCCTACCTCGGTAGCGTGAACTGGGATAGCGTAATGGATGGGCTCCGTGCGATCAACTATCAGGGATACTTTACATTTGAATCATCAATGCTCAGATTCGGCAACGGTCGCCGTGAGTTTGAGGGCGATCGGCGACTTGTAGATCCTTCCCTTGAAATTTACAAGAAGGCTGAGCGATTCCTCTTTGAACTGGGCGAATACATGATAAGAACATCCTGTGATTGGTAATTGCATAAATAAATACCCTCGGGAGCGGAAACGCTCCCGAATTTTTACCGCAAAATTAAAATATTGTAAATTTACTTCGCATTATTTATGAAATCGAGGGAGGACATATTGACAATTTTTGCAGGTCGATATATAATGTATTATGGTATGCCGTTTGCACGGAGTAATATCACGGCGGCGGCAGAGCAAAATGAATTTTATTCATAGGAGGATAAAACATGAAAAGGATTTTAAGCATCGCTTGCGCGCTTATGGCACTGCTTTTCGTAGTGACCGCATTTGCAGCGTGCGGCGACGAGCCCAACTACGTGATCGGCAACCTGTCATACGATCCCGAATCCGGTATTCTGGATTGGTCTGACAACTCCGACGCATCCGAGTGGATCGTAGTTATCGACGGCAAGGAGTTCAAAACCAAGCAGTCACAGATCACTTATGAAGCAACCAACAAGGACATCAATGTAAGCATTGAGGGTCTCCACGACAAGAAGGGCTCTGAGATCAACCCCGTTCTCAGCACCACCATCTACTATCTTGAAACCGTAACCGGTCTTGAGATAAAGGACGGTCAGCTCCGTTGGAATTCCGTTAACAACGCTAACGCATATCAGGTATACAACAACGGTTCTCCCGTATCTACCGTTTCCGAGTGCGCATACACCATTCCTTCGGGCGCATTCAACCTGTACGTAATGCCTATGCGTAGCGGTTCTTACTACTACTGCTACAAGTCCGAATCTCTCTCGGGTATGATTCTCGCATCTCCCACTACCGTTTCTTACAGCAACGGTGTGTTCACTTGGGACGCTGTTGAGAATGCAGACTACTACGAGCTGAAGATCAACGGTGAGTCGGTAACGGCAAGCACCAACAGCTACAGCTTCGCAGGCAACAAAAAGGATATTGAGATATCCATCGCTGCAGGCTCTAATCAGGCAGGAGCTTACGTATCCTCTCCTCTGGTCAAGACCTGCCACTATCTCACTCCCGTAACCGAGTTCTCCTTTGATGAAACCGGTAGCCTCATCTGGAATCCCGTTGAAAACGCTACTCACTACGACGTAGTTCTCAACGATCAGGCACAGGGTACTGTAAGCACCCCTGTATTCTCCAACATCCAGCTTGATACTTACTACACCATTAAGGTTACTCCCGTTGGAGAGTTCAGCTACACCGACGTTGCTACTCCCTACTCCTTCGAAAAGCTTTCTCCCGTAACCGGTATCGCATTCTCCAACGGTATTATTACCTGGGACGTACATGCGAGAGCAGCTTCTTACGAGATCAAGGTAAACGGTGAGGAATTCACGTCTGAAAAGAACTCCTATAATATAGGAAACATTCAGAAGACCATCACCATTGAGGTCTATGCTATCGGTGAAAAGGAGAACAGCCGTTCCTTCATGTCCACCAGCCAGACCTACACGTATCTGCCTAAGGTAGATAACGTCCGCGTTGAGGACGGCATCCTGAAGTGGAATGCTTCCGAGGGTGCAGTAAGCTACACCATCAGATTCACCAACAGAAACAACCAGACCACGAGTGTTACCGAGACCTCTTTCTCTAACATTACTCCTAACACTCAGTACGTCGCACAGATCATTCCCGTAGGACCTAACGCAAACTTCTACTCTTACTGGTCACAGGAATTTGACTTTACCGTTCTTGCTGCTCCCACCCTCTCTTACAGTCAGGGCGTATTCAAGTGGCAGGGCATCAACGAGGCTGCGGGCTACACTGTTCGCATCACCGATCCTGACGGCAAGGTTTCTGAAAAGACTCTTGACAAGATGCAGTACACTCAGAACTGTGACTTCGTAGAAAAAGCAGGCGATTACACCATCGCAGTAAAGGTTCTTGCCGATACCAGCAACGATAAGCTGTTCGACTCCGCTTACAGTAAGTCCATGACGGTTAAGCAGCTCAAGGACGTAACCAACCACACCGTTGATCATTCGTCCACCAACTTCGATAACTTCTGCTTTACCATCGACGCTGTCGACGGTGCATCCGGATACAAGATCTTTGTAAACGAGGCTGAAAAGACCAGCAGCGCATCCAACTCCGTCAAGCTCGACATCCAGTCGCTTCTGACTGATGACAGCGAGACCACCTTCGTTGTAGAGGTTCAGGCAATCGGTAAAGTTACCTCTGATACTATCGTTCTTGACTCCAAGGGCAAGTACGCATTCGAGGTTATCAAGCTGGCTACTCCCCAGAATGTAACCATCAGCGGCACAAAGATTGAGTGGGAAGACGTTAACCGCACCTCCAAGTACCTCGTTTCTATCGACGGTAAGACATTTGAGACCAGCTCCTCTTACTATCAGACCACCAACGTTACCGCAGGCGCACACACCGTTATGGTTCGCGCACTTGCAATGCCCTCCGACGACACCTCCGGAACTGTTACCGACTACATGAGCAGCCGTTGGTCGACTCCCATTTCCTTCACCAAGCTTGCAGCTCCCGCTAACGTAAGAATTGAGTCTGCAGGTACCGATACCATTGTTAAGTGGGATCAGGTTAACGGAAATAAGGGCTATGCAATTAAGATCGGTACAAACGATCCCGAAAACTGGAACGCGACCGCTTACAACATCTCCTCTCACGTCGGCGCACTGAAGGCGGGCGAGGGTGTCCAGATCTCCATTTACGCTAAGGGTGACGGTAGCACGCTTATGGATTCCGAGCCTTCGGCAACCATTACCGTAGCAAGACTCAATGTTCCTACTAACCTCACCTTCTCGGGCGACAACCTGACTTGGACCGCTCCTGACGTTGACGGCATTAAGCCCACATCCTACAAGCTGTATATCGGCTCTGAGGAGATCCCCGTTACAGGCACGAGCTACTCCGTAGCAGATCTGCCCGCAGGTGAATACAACATCTCTATCGTTGCAGTAGGTAACAGAACTACCACCATTGACTCTCCCAAGTCTGAGAGCATCCGCGTAGTCAAGCTGGCTGAAGTAACCAACGTTCAGGCATCCGGCACTACCTACACCTGGGATATGGTTTCCGGCGCGGCTCAGTACGAGATCAAGATCAACAATACCACCTACTACTCCACCGCAACTCAGTTTGACGTTTCCGCCATTTTCACAGGCAAGCAGGGATACAGCGTAAGCATCCGCGCGATAAGCTCCGATCCTTACGTTATCGCAGGTAAGGCTTACTCCTTCACTCAGACAGTTGAAACTCTTGCTGTTCCTCAGTACAAGAATGACGCTTCTCAGCTGACCGCAAATACCTTTACGATCAGCGTAGACGAGTCTAGCAAGACCTTGACCATTACCGCCCTGACGGGTGACGTCATTCCCATGCAGGTTGAGTACTATGTAGACGGTATGGTTCTTTCCACCAACCAGTACACAATGAGCCTGGGCATCACCGGCTATGAGTACAAGGTTCAGGTAAGATTTATCGGCCACGGATTTGCAGCAGGCGTTGACGGAGGAATCGGAACCTACTATATCGATTCTCCCATCTCTGCAGAGGTTACCGTTTACGAGCCCTAATTAAAAAATAAGTTCTTTTCTCCCCGCGCTCACGCGCGGGGAGTTTTTTGAAAAATTATGATTTGAGGATTGATTTTTTGTAAATAATATGATACAATAAAGCTGTACCCTATACGGGTGCAAGCAAATTATTGAAAGGAGCTTTAATATGTCAGTAATCAAGATAACCAAAGATAACTTCGAGCAGGCTACGGCAAGCGATAAGCCCGTGCTGCTTGACTTTTACGCCGATTGGTGCGGTCCCTGCCGCATGGTATCCCCTATCGTGGACAAGATCGCGGACGAACATCCCGAATTTTTCGTTGGCAAGATAAACGTTGACGACGAGGAGGAGCTTGCGCGCGCGTTTGAAATCCGCAATATTCCCACGCTGGTCGTACTCAAGGGCGGTCAGGTGGCTGACAAGGCCATCGGAGTCCGCACCGAGGAGCAAATAATTTCTATGCTTGAGGGCTGATCGCCCTCAAGCTTTTTATCGACATTTTTTACAGAATTTTATTGACAATTTGGTATTAAACTGCTATAATATTACTGTTGTAAGTAACGTTTCAACAAATACTTCTTCAGGAGGCTATTATGGCAGATTTAAAAAAATCTCACTCTAATCTTGTCAATGCGCTGATATACATAGTTCTCGGCGTGTTGTTCTGTGCGTTCAGATCGGGAATGCTTGCAATATCGCTCTACATTGGTGGCGGAGTATTTATTATTCTCGGCATTCTTGATATGCTCAAAAAAGAATATGTTTCGGGAGCAGTCAGCGCAGTGATCGGTATCGTGCTTATTTTATTCGGCGCATTTAATCTGCTCAACATTGTTCTTTTCGTGCTGGGTATAATGCTTGTCATTAAGGGCGCAGTGTCCCTTATTGAAGCTATCAAGGGCAAGAGCGTGGTAGATATTGTGTTTGCCGCAATCACCGTCACGGCAGGTATTCTCCTTATGGTGAGCAATCTGGTATGGGCAGTAATTGATATTTTCCTTATCATCATCGGTGTGATCCTTATCGTCAATGGAGTGATCGAGCTTGTCGGCAAGGAGCTCAAAAAGCTTATAAAGAAATAAGGCTGACCTAAAAAACACAGCGCTAACTGCGCTGTGTTTTTTAATAAAATGCTATTGACAAAAGGAAAAAAATGTGATACAATATGTTTAGCACACAGTGTGCCGAAGGAGGGTAAAGCATTGAAAGAAAATACTCACGAGCTGATATCCGACGAAATGTCCAAAACCATCATTCACATGGCGGAGCAGATCGCTATCGCGCAGGGCGTGGAAAATCTGACTGTCCGCAAGATACTGCAGAGCCTGAATATCACCAACCGCGTGTTTTACAACCGATTTCACAATATCGAGGAGGTCTTGAACCTTGTTTATGAGGGAATGGTCTTGAAGATACGTGAGAGTATTTCGTCCGATTTTGACCCGCAGGGCGATTTTTTCAGCCAGGTACTCGACATCGTTTCGAACACCCTCGTCATGTCCTACGACATTAAAATGAACCTTAATTATTACGTTTTCAAGAGCGACTCCGCAGGATACCGCAATTACGAGTGGTGGAAGACCGAGATCAGCAAGCTTATTGAATTCGGCAAGACTCATGGCTACCTTAAGGACGTGGACACCGAGATCATGAGCTACTCTATATGGTGCTTCGTGCGCGGATACAACGTAGACGCTCTCAGCCGCAAGCTCCCGCGAGACGTTGCGGTGGCAAATTTCAGATACAGCTTCGGAATACTGCTTGACGGTATGAGAGCATAATATATATTGACTTTTTCGGAGGGATTTTCCCTCCGAAAAGAAAAAATCAGCACACAGTGTGCCGAAAATAAAAAAATTAAAACCGTTGATACATATACCAAAAAGCGAGGTAACCAATATGAATGATCTCAAAATCGTGCTGGATTCATCTGCAAATCTCACTCAGCTTGACGGAGTGGATTTTGCCTTTGCACCCTTGACTGTTGAAACGCAGGAACGCTCATTTGTTGATGACGCAAGCCTTGACGTTGCGGAAATGGTGGAATTCCTCTACAGCTACAAGGGACGTTCCTCCACCTCCTGTCCCAACGCCGCAGATTGGCTTGACTCATTCGGGAACGCGCAGAATATTATCTGTTTTACCATCACCGGCTCGCTGTCCGGCAGCTACAGCACCGCCTGTACCGCAAAACGGCTATATGAAGCCAAAAATGAGGGCTGCCGCGTGGAGGTAATTGATTCCCTTTCCACGGGTCCTGAGATCGTTCTGATGGCGGAGAAGGCGCGCGAGCTTGCTATCGAGGGCAAGAGCTTCGACGAAATACTCGACGGACTCCGCGCCTACGGCACACAGCTTCTGTTCGTGCTTGAATCCATGAAAAACCTCGCCAACAACGGCAGGGTCGGCAAGCTTGCCGCAAAGACCGCAGGACTTCTCGGCATTCGCGCTATCGGAAAAGCAAGTGATCGCGGAACTCTTGAAATGCTGTCCAAAAATCGCGGCAGTGCAAAGGCGCTTGAAGCCACCGTCGAGCATATGAAGGAAACGGGATTTGCGGGCGGCAAGGTGCGCATTGACCACTGCCTCAATCCCGACGCCGCCGAGGAGCTTGCCCAAAGAATAAAAGTCGCCTTTCCCACAGCACTCGTGACAGTTGCAGAGTGCAGAGGACTTTGTAGCTTCTACGCCGAGATGGGCGGCTTGCTTATCGGATTTGAGGCTTAACGCCGAGAAATTCTGTCAATACTGATATCATCACTCAAAAGGAGAAAGCCCGTGGAAAACAAAGCTTTGTTAAAAATCGCAAAAGTCATTCGTGTAGTTAGCGTTCCACCCGTTATGGTGACCGCCCTGATAATCATTCTGGCACTTTCCGACTGCAATGTGTTCACGTCTGTCAGTCAGAGCGTGGTGTCCGTCCTTTGCCTTGGACTCCTTCCTCTTCTCGCATATCCCATATCCTACGCCGTGCCTAAAATTCGGGAAAAGGGACGCGACGGTCAGCGCGACCTCGCAATATATCTTTCCGCAGTAGGCTATGCCGTCGCCGTAATTTACGGACATGTCACCGCCGTCAGCTCCGAGCTGATGCTCATCTACTACGGCTACTTTATATCCGTTATCCTTATCGCCCTTTCAAAGCTTATAAAGGTCAAGGCAAGCGGTCACGCCTGCAGTGTGTCGGGACCTATCGTTTACATTGCGTACTTTCTCGGCTTTGGAGGCATTATTTCCGGCGTTGCACTGTGGGGACTGATACTTTTCGCGTCCCTCTATCTTAAACGCCATACTCTCTCCGAATTTTTGCTTGGAACGGGTGTATGCATAGTCGCTTTTACCACCTCGTGGCTGATATTCGGAATGTAAATTTATCGGGGCTGTTCCAAAACGGATCAGCCCCGAAATTATCGTCATATTAAATACCATACCAGCAGTTGGCTCACCAACATAAGCAAAACGACTATAAGAGCCTGTATCCACCAGAATACCGCCTTCTTGCTTGCAACCAGACTATATTCTCCGTAAACACTGCTCGCGGGAATGGATATTATCGCAATACACGGAAAAACCGTGATTAACCATATTTCATAAGAGGTTATCGGTATCAGTGAAACGAGCGCAATACAAAAATATGCGGGAAACATAGCAAGCACCGAAAAAAGCAAGGGCTTTTTGGAATCACTATTGGTGATTTCATCGTGAACCAATTTTTTTATATATCCTTCGAGCCTGCTTACGCCAAACGCGCCAACTACCATAGCCAACATATACAAAATCAAAAACACGACTACAAACGCAACCGTTGTATACTGTATTTTAAGCCAGCCGCAGTATATATACAGAATGACCGAAACAAGAAGCACCAATAATAATGCGTTGGATATGAATTTTTTCATATTTTTACTTCCTTTTGATATTTTTCCGTGTAGTAAAAATACTTGCCACAATACGGGTACTCCAAATATTCTATCATATTCCCAATTTTTTGTCAATACAAGCATTATATCTGTAAAAAAAACAACAACATAGCAAAAATGCCATAGACAAATTGAGAAAAATATGGTACAATGTTAATATCCGTGTGAAAGGAGAGCTGCTGTGTCAAATTCTTGTATCTCAACCGAAAGAATAATTGCAAAGCTGGACGAGTATTTACATAAAAACGACTACGTGTCAGCCGAGCGCCACCTGCTTTATTGGCTGGACGAGGCTACACGCGCGGACGACAGACGCACACAGCTCTTGCTTCACAACGAGCTTATGGGACTTTACCGAAAGCTCGGGCACCGTGATGAGGCTTTGGCGCACGCACAAAAAGCGCTTGATACAGTTGAAAGCTTGGGAGCTTCAAGACAAGTTGGCGGAGCTACCTCTTACCTCAACGCCGCCACAGTTTACAAGGCGTTTAATATGGCTGACGCTTCCCTGCCCCTGTTCGAATCGGCACTGCAAATTTACGAGGCAGAGCTTGATTCAAACGACGGCAGGTTGGCGGGGCTTTACAACAATATGGCGCTGACGCTGGTGGATCTCAAGGACTTTAACCGCGCCGACGAGCTTTATAAAAAAGCTATATCCATCATGGAAAACTTGTGCGACGGCGCGCCCGAGGCAGCTATCACCTATCTCAATATGGCTAACGCCGCAGAGGCTCGGCTCGGACTTGTAGAGGCAGAGGAGCTTATCACACAGTACACAAGTCGTGCACAGGCACTGCTCGAAGGATACAAAAATCGCGACGGCAACTACGCCTTCGTGTGCGAAAAATGCGCGTCGGTATTTGATTATTACGGATATTTTATATATGCAGGCGAGCTGCGGGAGAGGTCAAGGAGGATATATGAAGGGACTTGAGCTTTCCGAGCGTTTTTACTGTGAATACGGTGCGCCAATGCTGGACGGTCAGTTTGCCGATATAGCCCCCTCCCTTGCCGTCGGACTTTTCGGCAGTGGCTCGGAATGCTTTGGATATGACGACGGGCTATCGCCCGATCACGATTTTGAGCCGGGCTTTTGTATTGTGCTGCCCGACGAGGACATTATCGACCGCAAGACCGAATTTGCCCTTGAACGGGCATACTCCAAGCTTCCTCGCGAATTTATGGGTTATAAAAGATGCATTCTCAACCCCGCAGGCGGCAATCGCCACGGTGTTATACGAATGCGCAGCTTCTTTTTGAATAAAACGGGCTCGCCCGACGGTATTCTGCCGACACTGGCTTGGTTTTCCGTTCCCGAGCAAGCCTTGGCTGAGGCTACAAACGGCAGGATATTCCGTGACGACAGCGGCAAATTTACCGCCGCGCGACAGCGACTTACCTATCTTCCCGATGATGTGCGGCTCAAAAAGCTCGCAGGACATCTTTTGCTGATGGGACAAGCGGGACAGTACAATTATCCGCGCTCTGTCGCGCGAGGTGACACCGCAGCCGCACAGCTTGCAATAATAGAATTTGCCAAAAGCGCAATACACGCGATATTTTTGCTGAACAGCCGCTATATGCCATACTACAAGTGGAGCTTCCGCGCGCTCTCCGAGCTTCCGACGCTTTCACCCCTTCACTCCCCCTTGGAGTATCTCATTTCAAGCGGCAATAAGGGCAGCGAGGCAAAAGCCAAGCAATCGACGGCAGACGAAATATGCACCGCTATCATATCAGCCGCAAGGGGACAGGGGCTCACCGACTTTGCGGGTGACGCCGCAGAGGGACACGCTTTTGCCATCAACAGGCGAATAGCCGACGAGGAGATACGAAATTTTCATATTCTGTACGGCGTATAAACAATTTGTTTAAAAATCAACAACGGAGCACTATATTCTATGAAAATCATTGAAAATAAAGTATTTGACGAGGAGCGCGCCCTTTACGGAAGTAACGACGTACTTGCAAAAAACTGCAGATTTGAAGGTCCTGCGGACGGCGAGAGTGCCTTCAAGGAAAGCAGAAACATTACGGTCGAGGATTGCTATTGGGACTTGCGCTACCCATTCTGGCACGACACGAACCTTACTGTAAGGCGCACCCACCTTACCGAAAAATGCCGCGCCGCTCTGTGGTATTCGGAGAATATCAGCATTTGTGACTCCACGCTTCACGGCATCAAGGCGTTGCGCGAATGTGCCGACGTAAGGATCGAAGGCTGCGACGTCATTTCTCCCGAGTTCGGATGGTTCGTGCGCGGAATAGAAATGCGGGACACCACCGTGTCGGGCGAATATTTCATGCTGCGCTCCGAGCGTCTTGAATTTCAAAACGTCACCTTGAACGGCAAATATTCGTTCCAATACATAGAAAATTCCATCTTTGACAACTGCCGCTTCAACACCAAGGATGCCTTTTGGCACGCCAAAAACGTAACCGTCCGAAACAGCGTGATAAACGGCGAATATCTTGCGTGGTACGCCGAAAACATCACCTTTGAGAACTGCATCATCACAGGCACTCAGCCACTGTGCTACTGCAAGGGGCTGAAGCTCATAAGCTGCGAGATGCACGGTGCAGATTTCGGGTTTGAAAGGTCGGACGTTGAGGCTGATGTCACCACTCCCGTTATAAGCATCAAAAATCCTACGTCAGGCGTTATTCGAGTCCCATCAGTGGGCGAGCTGATAATGACGGACGCGGATGCGAAATGTATTATTCAAATATATAATTAAACATTTAAAGGAGCATAAATCATGGAAAAATTCATTCCCGTAGTAGTGATCAAGGAGCTGGGCGAAACAGATAAAATCCTCACTGCCCTCAAAAATAACGGTATCAACTGTGCAGAAATTACCTTCCGCACCGCTTGCGCCGCAGAGGCTATCGAATATGCGGTCAAAAATTACCCCGACATGAGCATCGGCGCAGGCACTGTTATCAACGCACAGCAGTGTGAGGCGGCTCTCACGGCAGGCGCGACCTTTATCGTGTCCCCCGGTCTTTCCGCTGACGTTGCAAAAATATGCAAGCAGAGAAATATTCCCTATTATCCCGGTTGCGTTACCCCTACCGAGATAATGGCGGCGCTTGATCTCGGTATCACCACCGTAAAATTTTTCCCCGCCAACGTATACGGAGGATTGAAGGCGCTCAAAGCACTTTCCGCGCCCTTCCCACAGGTTAAATTCATTCCCACGGGCGGAGTTGACAGATCTAATATCGATGAATTTCTCGCTTTTGATAAGATCGCGGCTATCGGCGGCAGCTTTTTCGTAAAGGAATCATTGGATAAAATGGAGGAAAACAAATGAAAAGAGTAGTTACATTCGGCGAGCTTATGCTTCGCCTTGCGCCCAACGGATATTACAGATTTTTTCAGAACGATCAGATGCAGGCGACCTTTGGCGGCGGAGAGGCTAACGTAGCCGTTTCCCTTGCAAACTACGGACTTGACAGCGTTTACGTAACCAAGCTCCCGAAGCACGCCATAGGTCAGGCGGCGGTGGATTCCCTGCGCTACTTTGGTGTCGACACCTCCAAGGTGGTTCGCGGCGGCGACAGAGTAGGAATATATTTTCTCGAAAAGGGCGCGTCGCAGCGCGGCTCGGTCTGCATTTATGACCGCGCTCACTCGGCTATCGCCGAGGCAAAAACGTCGGATTTCGATTGGGACAGCATTTTTGAGGGCGCGGATTGGTTCCACTTTACGGGAATCACTCCCGCACTCGGCGGCGAGCTTGTAAATATCTGCCTTGATGCCTGCCGTGCGGCAAAGGCTCGCGGTGTCAAGATCTCCTGCGACCTCAACTACCGCGGCAAGCTGTGGACCAGAGCTGAAGCAAGAGAGGCTATGACTCAGCTCTGCGAGTACGTTGACGTTTGCATCTCCAACGAGGAGGACGCAAAGGACGTGTTCGGTATTGAGGCTGAAAACACCGATATCTACGGCGGTAAGCTCAACCACGAGGGATACAAGTCGGTAGCAAAGCAGCTTGCGGACAAATTCGGCTTTGAAAAGGTCGCCATCACCCTTCGTTCCTCTATTTCGGCGAGTGACAACGACTGGGCAGGCATGCTGTACGATGGCGAAAATTATTGCTTCTCCAAGTCCTACCACCTCCATATCGTTGACAGAGTAGGCGGCGGCGACAGCTTCGGCGGCGGACTTATCTACTCCCTGCTTAGCGGTAAAAGCACGCAGGACGCTATCGAGTTTGCGGTAGCGGCATCCGCACTCAAGCACAGTGTCGAGGGTGACTACAACCGCGTATCCGTATCCGAGGTTGAAAAGCTTGCCGGCGGCGACGGCTCGGGAAGAGTTCAGAGATAATTTAATGTCATCAAGGGCTGACCGTCGGTCAGCCCTTGAAATTTTCGTCAGGCACACAAAAGAGCGCAAAATGATTGACTTATTTATAAAAATGTGTTACAATAATCTATGCATATTTTGAAAAATAGGGATATTACTAAAAAAGCTATGATTAGAAAAAGAAAATTTGCTTTATCCACAACTCAAATCATCTTATTGAGCTTCCTTGTGACGATACTGCTCGGAAGCGTCCTTTTGGCATTGCCGATAAGCTCGGCAAGCGGGAAAGCCGTGCCGTATCTTGATGCACTGTTCACCGCCACCACGTCCACCTGCGTGACAGGTCTTGTCACTCTCCCAACGGTTTCCACGTGGAGTGTGTTCGGGCAAGCGGTCATACTGCTTCTGATACAGATCGGCGGTCTTGGTATCGTTACGATCATGTCCGGTCTTATGCTTCTTTTGAACCGAAAAATGGGCATCGGTGACCGATTGCTCATTCAGGACGCATTTAATTTGAATACAATGTCGGGACTTGCCCAATTTGTAAAGAACGTGCTGTTCGGCACGCTGATCATAGAAGGGGTCGGCGCTCTGCTGTATATGCTCGTATTTATCCCCGAATTTGGCGCGCGTGGCATCTGGATCTCGGTATTCAACTCGGTATCTGCCTTTTGTAACGCGGGAATCGATATTATCGCGGAAAACAGTCTGTGCAATTACGCAACAAATCCGCTGATCAATGCAGTCACCTCCGCTCTCATCATTCTTGGAGGCCTTGGCTATATCGTATGGTGGGATGTGCTTCGCGTCATCAAAAGCCGTTCGCCGAAGAACAGAAGGATATTCAGGCATCTGACCCTGCACAGCAAGATAGCCATTACCGCCACGCTTGGACTTATCTTGGTTGGCGCGCTTCTCATATTCGTTTTTGAGCATTCAAACCCGCAAACGATCGGAAATATGTCCCTGCTTGATAAAATTCAGGTATCACTGTTTCAGTCGGTCACGACGAGAACCGCAGGCTTTGCCTCCGTTCCCCAGGAAAGCCTGACAAACGCATCTGCCGCTGTATCCTTGCTGCTGATGCTGATCGGCGGCTCACCCGTGGGAACGGCGGGTGGAATGAAAACGGTTACGATTGCCGTTTTGTGCTGCTCGGCTTTCGCAACGATCCGCAATAAAAACAGCGCCACCCTGTTCGGTCGCCGCATATCCGAAGGCTCGGTCAAAAAGGCAGTAGCCGTTGCGGTAACCTTTATCACGATCTGCGCCGCTTCTGCCGTTCTCTTGATGGCAACGAGCAACGCACAAGCACTTGATGTGATTTACGAGGTCGTAAGCGCAACCGCAACGGTCGGTCTTTCACGTAATCTGACCGCAAGCCTCAGCACGTTCGGAAAGCTCATAATTATCGTGACAATGTATTTCGGCAGAGTAGGTCCCATATCCTTGGCAGTTGCTCTTGGTAGCAAAAATGAAAGTCAGAACGTCATATCCGAGCCGTCCGAGGAAATCAGTATAGGTTAAAGGAGAAAAAACATGAAAAAGAAAAAAACGTATGCAGTCTTCGGACTTGGCAGATACGGCACGGCCGTTGCAACAGAGCTTGTGAAAAACGGTATGGAGGTCATTGCCATTGATACAGATGCCAAGATCGTCAACGATGCGGCGGCATATCTACCCGTGTGCAAATGCGCGGACGTGACCGATGCCGAGGTCATTTCGAGGCTTGGAATCGGAAGTATAGATACGGTAATAGTATGTATGGCAGGCAATCTGGAGGCAAGCGTTATGGCGGTAACGCTTTGCAAGGAGGCAGGCGTTACGACCGTTATCGCTAAGTGCGCCAATGAAATGCATCAAAAAATACTGCTCCGAGTCGGTGCGGATCAGGTAGTGTTCCCCGAAAACGAATCGGGAGTCCGTCTTGCCAAAAATTTGCTTAGCTCGGGATTTATCGACATGATCTCCCTGTCAAAGGACGTATCCATGGTTGAGATAGACGTCAAGGACGAGTGGTGCGGCAAAAATCTGATCGAGCTGAATCTGCGAAAAAAATACGGCTTCAATATCGTCGCCGTTAAAAAGGGCGGAAATGTCAACGTAAATATAAACCCCGAACAGATACTTGACGCTGAAACAACACTGATCGTTATTGCGAACACTGCAAAATTGGGAAAACTGAAATAATACTATCTGCAAAGGAGCTGACGTCAAAAACGTCCGCACAAGCATTATCTCCCGGGAGCCATTATGACAAAAGCAAAAAATTATAGAAAAACACTGGTCGCTTGCTATCTCGGCTTTATCACGCAAGCAATATCCGCAAATTTTGCGCCTCTCTTATTCTTGACGTTCAAGGATACCTACGGAATTTCATTCGAAATGATCGCGCTTGTGCCAATGGTATTCTATCTAACACAGTTGCTCGTGGACTTGGGGGCAACGAAATTTGCCGATGTCATCGGATACCGCACTTGCGTGGTAGCTTCACAGGTAGTATCTGCGGCAGGACTGATTCTTATGGCATTCCTGCCGGATATACTGCCGAATCCCTTTGTGGGTATTCTTATCTCCGTCGTGCTTTACGCGATAGGCAGCGGTCTTATTGAGGTTTTGGTAAGTCCTATCGTCGAGGCTTGTCCCTTCGAAAACAAGGCGGGAGTCATGAGCCTCCTGCACTCATTTTACTGCTGGGGTGCCGTTGGCGTGATATTGGGCTCCACCGTCTTTTTCGCAATATTCGGTACATCATGTTGGAAAATCCTTACACTGATATGGGCGGTAGTTCCATTGTTGAACACCTTTAATTTTCTTTCTTGCCCGATAGAGCGATTGGTAGACGACGGAAAAGGCATGCGTATAGGTCAGCTGTTAAGACTTCCCTTGTTTTGGCTTATGATCATGCTTATGGTATGCGCAGGTGCATCCGAGGCAACGATGGCTCAATGGGCATCGGCATTTACGGAATCGGCACTCGGAGTTTCTAAGATCATTGGCGATCTGGCAGGCCCTTGTCTGTTTGCCGTTTTTATGGGACTTTCGCGTGTGTTCTATGGGAGGTTCAGCGAAAAGCTGGATTTGACCAAGGTCATGCTTGGCTGCGGCGCACTGTGCGTGTTATGCTATCTGTTGGCTTCCCTGTCGCCAATCCCGATCATAGGTCTTGTCGGTTGCGCACTTTGCGGATTGTCGGTTGGCATCATGTGGCCCGGAACGATCAGCATTTCCTCGCAAAAATGCCCCAAAGGCGGAACGGCAATGTTTGCTTTTCTTGCGTTGGCGGGAGATTTGGGAGCTACGGTAAGTCCCGCTATGGTCGGAGGGATCGCTGATGCCGTAGGCGGCAATTTGAAAACAGGCTTGCTTTTTGCCACCTTGTTTCCGACAGTCATGATACTCGGACTTGTTCTGCTTGTAAAAAAGTTTGGGAAACATATTCATTAGCAAATCATTTAAAAAACCTGCATCCTGCGTTTGCTTACCGACGCAGTTGCGAGGTTTTTCATCGGTAGACTACAGACACAAATATGGGGATAGGCATAGCCTATCCCCATATTTGTGTGAGTAATCTAAATTTTTGATACCATTACAAAAATTGAACGATTGGGTGCATTGGGGGGTAAATGGGTGCAAATTTTGCCCGATGGGTGCATATTTGAAAAAACGAATGGTTGAACGGTTATTTTTTATGAAGGTAATAGGATTTTATGTGTTCACTCGTGTTATCTTCGGTGCAAATGTATTTTTCGCTCCTGTTTTTACCTTCCACAGAACCGTCAGTGTAATGGATAACAAACCATTCTTGGCTATAAGATGACCAAGTACTGCCGCTCTCCTCTCTCATCTGTATTACAACCCCTGCAAACGATTTACCCGCTACTAAAATATCTACTTGCGGTTCACTCGTGGAGTAACAGGGGGAAAAGGAGCTTGCCATTTTTTTGATTGCAAATTCGCCGTAGCCTTCTCCTTTTTTCACTTCGCCATAAACATTGTTTTCGTAGTAATACGAGCTAAAAATGCTGACGAAATATTCGTCGGATTCCGCTAATATTCTTTTCGTGTCTTCTTCCTCGTATTCCACCCAGTACAACGTGATGTCTTTCAATTGAAAAGCTTTGACGTAGTTGCTTGGTCGTGAAGTTGTTACAAATCTTGCATTCAGCCGTTCCATTACTACTCTCCTTCAAGTTTGCTTAATATGAAATTTGTTTGACAACTTTATAATACACCTTTTTGAAAAATATTTCAATAGGTTTTGGATAGAAAACGACGAATTTTTATAAGAAATCAAAAATTGAACGATTACCCATAAATTAAACGATACGGGGATAAATTGAACGATTTATATTTTACGTGCAAAAAACAAAAAAGCTTGCAAGGACGAAAACCATCCCAGCAAGCCTACATTTTTACTATAAAACCTATGAAAAAAGGTCAAAATACCCCTATTTTGGCAATAAAAAAGCCATAATACCGATATGTTTCGTATCAATATTATGGTTTCTTTATGGTCGGAGCGACAGGACTCAAACCTGCGGCCTAATGGTCCCAAACGCAAAAGCATCGGTTTTTTGCCTCTTTTTTCGTGCTTTTTTGTGCTTTTTCGTCCGAAACCCGTGCTTTTACGTGCCGCAAAGTCCATATTTCCCACGTAGTCCAGACCTGTAAATGGTCAAGATTGTGGTCAGACCTTAAATCCTATACTTCTAACGTCACCTCGCGCGAGCCGCAATCTCCGCCCCGAGGTGGATTTTTTGTTATCACCATTATACCATAAAACAGTGGACATTTCAAGTCCTTCATAGATCAAAAAGTGATACGCTGTAATCAAAGATTAAGGCTGAGCGAGCCACGGACTCACGATTCAAAAATACCTAATCGCGATTTACCTAATCACGATTTACCAAATCGTACTTGACTAAAATGAAAATATGTGCTGCACCAACAAATACCCCGACATTATTACCGCCCCAATAGCGCTATCACCACTCAAAATATGCGGTGCTGTAGTC
>SVQX01000030.1 GCA_015065065.1 Oscillospiraceae bacterium | reverse complement strand
TCAACGTATTCCTCGCCAATATAGAGCTTGCCATCCTGAACACAGCCGCGGAATACGTTGATGGGAGGAGTACCCAAGAACTTTGCAACGAAAAGATTGATGGGGTTGTCGTAGATCTCCTGAGGCTCGCCAACCTGCTGAATAACGCCAAGCTTCATAACTACGATCATATCGGAAATGGACATTGCCTCCTCCTGGTCGTGGGTTACGAATACGGTAGTGATGCCTGTTTCCTTCTGGATTCTGCGGATCTCCTCACGGGTCTGCAGGCGAAGTCTTGCGTCGAGGTTGGAGAGCGGCTCGTCGAGAAGAAGCACACGGGGCATCTTTACGAGCGCTCGCGCGATAGCAACACGCTGCTGCTGACCGCCGGAAAGCTCGTTGGGCTTTCTGTCAAGAAGCTCGTCGATCTGAACGAGTCGAGCGGCTTCCTCGGCGCGCTGGATCATCTCCTCCTTGGGCAGCTTGTCCTTGCCCTTGAGGTTCTGCAGAGGGAACAGGATGTTCTGCATTACCGTAAGGTGGGGGTAGAGCGCATAGTTCTGGAAAACCAAACCTACGCCACGGTTTTCGGGGGAGAGGTCGGTAACGTCCTCATCTCCGAAGAAGATCTTTCCCGATGTTGCTTGCTGGAGTCCGCTTATCATGTAAAGCGTGGTGCTCTTGCCGCATCCCGAGGGGCCAAGAAGACCTACGAGCTTACCGTCCGGTACGGTAAAGGTGAAGTCGCTTACGGCAACGACACCCTCTTTGATCTTTTTGTTTCGGTTGGGGAAGATTTTTGTGAGATTTTGCAATTCTACTTTCATATAGCCTCCCTAAAAATTGTTTTTATTTTAAAATTTACTCGGAAATTTAAAATACGAATCAATAAGTATCCTTTTGCACAGCCTCTGCGTGGATGCGCTTCTGATATTCAATAATAGCCTCCTCGGAGTCGAATATCATCTGGCTTGCCATATCTACCACGACGCAATCGGAGAGAAGGTCGTGAATGGTGGTGCGATTTTTTGTAAAGATAATGAGTCCGAGCTGAAGGATCAGCATGCCGATAATCGCGACAAATCCCGCAAGTCCGACAGAGCCCGTGAGCAGCATGATGCAAAACAGGATGGGAACCATGGTTTCAATGGTGTATTTGCCGAGGATAGCACGCACGAACATTACGACGGGGGAAACTCTCACAGAATTCGTGCGCATAACGGCAACCCCAAACACCTTTTTGCCCAGCGTCTGTCCGTTTTTGAAAAGCAGAGGAACGATAAACTCAAATACCACATATGCGATAAGTGCGGAGAGCGACGTGATAAGCAAAAGCAGGCTGGACATCATATTGTAGGTGTGAATGACCTCCTTGTCCTCCTGAAGCGCCTTGTCAGCTGCCGCATAGGCGTCCTTTTGCTCCTGCGGGAGCGTTTCAAACTCCTCGTCTGTTATTTCCAAATCGATTCCGTATTCGGTGGCGTACTTATTATAAAGCTCGTCCATCTTTTTGTCGTATTTGTCATATCCGAGGATAGCGGAAAGGGCAAGCGCGATACCCACCGCCGCCATAAGCAGAACGATAAGATCGCAAATATACGCGGAAGCTCGCTTCCACACGGTTGCCTTTCTCAATTCATAAGTCATTTGTTACTTCCTTTCGGGCAATGCAAGCCCACGGTTACGCTATATATAATAATGTAGAAAAAAGTCGAAATCTCCAAATGCCCACTATTAGGTCATTTTACAGTATCCATTGTCCCTTACATTATAACACAACTCTCGCCAAAAAACAACTACTTTTTAAAAAGATAAATTAAAAATACAATTTCGTAACAATATATCACCAATTCGGACAAATTTGAGTGATATTTTTAAGATAAAAAGTAAGTATTTTACTATTCAGAAAGCAAATGGATGTGCAGAAATGTGCAATTAAGTATTAAATTTCCCACGTGCCAAAATATCCGAGCAAAATTTGCGGCGAGTGCGTAATTGTATTGACAAATGAGGAAAAATAGGGTATAATTATCAGGTAAAGATAAAAATTTTTGTTGAAAGGACATAATAATTATGAACGTAAAGAATATTTTATCCAAATGTGACCACACCCTGCTTGCTCAGACCGCAACATGGGAGGATATCCGAAGGATCTGCGATGACGGAATCAAATTTGGCACTGCATCCGTTTGCATTCCTCCGAGCTTTGTCAAGATCGCAAAGGAGTACGTCGGGGACAAGCTGGCTATCTGCACCGTTATTGGCTTTCCCAACGGATATAACACTACTGCCGTAAAGGCTTTTGAAACCCGAGACGCTATTGAAAACGGCGCGGACGAAATAGATATGGTAATCAATATCGGCGCGCTCAAGGCGGGCGATCACGATTATGTTCGCGAGGAGATCAAGGCGCTGAAGGCGGCTTGTGGAGAGAAAATTTTGAAGGTTATAATCGAAACATGCCTGCTTACCGAGGAGGAAAAGCTGACTATGTGCCGTCTTGTCACCGAGGCTGGCGCGGATTACATTAAGACCTCCACCGGCTTTTCCAAGGCAGGAGCTACCTTTGAGGACGTTCAGCTCATGTGCGACAACGTGGGTGATGGCGTGCTTGTAAAGGCGGCTGGCGGAATTTCGGGGCTTGAGGATGCACAGAGGTTTATCGACATTGGCGCATCCCGTCTGGGTACCAGCCGTGTAGTCAAAGCCGTTCAGGGACTTGAAGGCAGCGGATACTGATATTATTTAAAGGAGCAACGAAAATATGTCAACACCTCATATTTCCTCAAAAAAGGGCGATTTTGCAAAGACCGTGCTGATGCCGGGCGACCCCTTGCGCTCGGAATTTATCGCAAAAACCTATCTTGATGACGCTGTACTTGTCAACGACGTGCGCGGAGTCCACGGCTACACGGGCTATTATAAGGGCAAGAGAGTGTCCGTTATGGCTTCGGGAATGGGACAGCCTGCTATCGGTATTTATTCTTATGAGCTTTACAATTTTTATGACGTTGAAAACATTATCCGCGTAGGCTCCTGCGGCTCCTTCGTGCCGGATCTGCACGTCAAGGATATCGTTATCGCCATGGGTGCATGCACCAACGGTAATTTCGCCGCACAGTATAATCTGCCGGGAACCTTCTGTCCGATAGCTGACTTTGACCTTGTCCGCCGTGCCGTCGATGAGTGTGAGAAAATGGGGGTCAACTACAAGGTGGGCAATATTTTCTCCTCTGATATGTTCTATAATGACGCGGGCACGGACATGGAATGGGCAAAGATGGGCGTGCTGGGCGTTGAGATGGAATCTGCCGCTCTGTACTGTAACGCCGCAAGAGCGGGTAAGAAGGCTCTTTGCATCTGCACTGTCAGCGACTCCTTCGTAAATCCGAATGAAAAGGCAACGGTCGAGGAGCGCCAAACTGCATTTACCAAGATGATGGAGATCGCGCTCAATCTCGCATAAATACAGGAGAAAATTATGTCAAAACGTGCATTTTTAATAGTGCTGGACAGCTTCGGTATCGGTGAGATGCCAGACGCTGCGGCTTGGGGCGACGAGGGTAGCAATACTCTCGCCGCTATCAGAAATAATGAAAATTTTAACTGTCCCAACCTTGAAGGGTTAGGCCTTTTTGCCATTGATGGCATTGGAGAGGGGGGCAGCTCTGCACCAACGGCGGCATACGCGCGTATGCGCGAGGCGTCACGTGGCAAGGACACCACTATCGGTCATTGGGAGATAGCGGGAATCTACTCTCCCAAGCCTCTTCCAACCTATCCCCAGGGCTTTCCGCCCGAGGTTATTGAGGAATTTGAACGCTTGACAGGCAGGGGAGTGCTTTGCAATCTGCCTTATTCGGGTACTGACGTCATCCGCGATTTTGGCGAGGAGCATATAAAAACGGGTAAGCTGATAGTTTACACCTCTGCCGACAGCGTTTTTCAGATCGCCGCACACGAGGACGTAGTGCCGGTGAAGGAGCTGTACGGGTATTGCGAGACCGCAAGAAAAATGCTGTGCGGTGAGCATGGCGTGGGACGAGTTATTGCCCGTCCGTTTGCAGGGGTATATCCCTTTGTCCGCACGCCTCGCCGCCACGACTTTTCCCTCACGCCTCCTGCGGATACCATGCCCGCGATTTTAAAGAGAAACGGGTTTGCAAGTATTTCCGTCGGCAAGATATTCGATATTTTTGCGGGGGAGGGCTTTACCGAAAGCTATCCCACCGTCAATAACAACGATGGAATGGATAAGCTTATATCCTTGATGGACAAGGATTTCGAGGGCTTGTGCTTCGTTAACCTCGTGGACTTTGATATGGTCTGGGGACACCGAAACAATATCGATGGATACGCCCGTGCGGCAACCGAGTTCGACGAAAGACTAAAAGAGGTATTCGCACGTCTTGGCGACGAGGATATCCTTATCATCACAGCCGACCACGGATGCGATCCCTCGACACCCTCCACCGACCACTCCCGCGAGTATACTCCCATGCTGGCTTACGGCAAGAGTATTCGCGGCGGCGTCAATCTGGGCACACGCTCAAGCTTTGCGGATATCGGTGCTACGGTGCTTGAATATTTCGGCTGTCCCACGGAAACCGTTTACGGAAAAAGCTTTTGGACGGAGATAAGAAATGCTTGACAGAGATTTGATGCTGATTGCCGTTGAGGCAAGGAAAAATTCATATTCACCCTATTCAAACTACCGCGTGGGCGCGGCTCTGCTCGGCAAGAGCGGCAAGGTATATACGGGTTGTAACGTCGAAAATGCGGCATACACCCCCACGAACTGCGCCGAAAGAACGGCGGTTTTCAAGGCTGTAAGCGAGGGCGAGCGGGAGTTTACCGCTATCGCCGTCGTAGGCGGACTCGGAGACGAGCCGTCGGCGTTTTGCGCACCCTGCGGCGTTTGCCGCCAGGTCTTGTCCGAATTCTGCGGCGGTGACCTTCGTGTTATAATGGGCAATCCCGATAATATCAAGGTAGCGCGCTTGGATGAAATTTTGCCGTATTCCTTTGGACAAAAAGATTTGAAGTAAGAGGGAAAAACCATGAGAATGTATGACATAATCAGAAAAAAACGAGACGGAGGTCTGCTTTCCGACGCGGAGATACAGTGGTTTATCGACGGCTACGTTAAGGGAGAGATCCCAGACTATCAGGCGTCTGCTCTTTGCATGGCGATATATTTTCGCGGCATGAGCATTGAGGAAACCACCGCCCTGACCTTTGCCATCCGCGATTCGGGCGACCGCCTTGATTTTTCGGGAATCGACGGTCTGCGCGTGGACAAGCATTCCACGGGCGGCGTGGGAGATAAGACCAGCCTTGTGGTAACGCCTATCGTTGCGTCCCTTGGAGTCAAGGTCGCAAAGATGAGCGGCAGAGGACTCGGACATACGGGCGGAACGGTAGATAAGCTTGAGGCTATCCCCGGCTTCCGCACCGACATTCCTACGGCGGAGTTCGAGCAAATTGTAAATGACGTCGGAATTGCCATAGTAGGGCAGAACGCAACTCTCGCCCCTGCAGATAAATTGCTTTACGCTCTGCGCGACGTAACGGCAACGGTTGACAGCCTGCCGCTTATCGTTTCAAGCATAATGGGCAAAAAGCTTGCCGCAGACGACGACTGTATCGTGCTTGACGTAAAAACGGGTAGCGGCGCGTTTATGAAGACTGTTGAGGACAGCCGTCGCCTTGCCGAGGCTATGGTGGAGATAGGCAAACGCGCGGGTAAGAAAATGTGCGCGCTCATCACGGATATGGACAGACCGCTCGGCTTTGCAATAGGTAACTCCCTTGAGGTCATTGAGGCTGTTGAAACTCTTAAGGGCAACGGTCCCCGCGATCTTACCGAGCTGTGTATTGCCCTTGCCTCCCGTATGCTCCATCTCGCCGAAAAGGGTACTTATGAGGAGTGTGAAATTATGGTGCGTGAGGCTATCAATAGCGGAAAAGCTCTTGATACATTTGCAAAAATGGTATACGCACAGGGCGGTGACGGCGATTGGATACTCCATCCCGAAAAATTCCCGAGCGCAAAATATTCCTATGAAGTCAAGGCGGAGCGCGACGGCTATATCGTCAGCGTTGACACCGAGGGATATGGGGTCGCCAGCCTGCTTCTCGGTGCGGGACGTAACACCAAGGAGGACGTTATCGACAGCGCGGCGGGCATTATGCTCAAGGCAAAAACGGGCGATCTCGTCAAGCGCGGCGATACCCTGGCGGTGATGTATTCGGAGCGCGAGGAGTGCTTTGCATCCGCATCCGCAAGATTTTTGGAGGCGACTCGAATGGGTGACGTCGCCCCGGAGGCTATGCCCTTGATTCTTGATACTGTGGAGTGATGCCTTATGTCAAAATTATATTTTAAATACGGAGCCATGGGCTCGTCCAAAACCGCGAATGCGCTTATCACCAAGTTCAATTACGAGGAGCGCGGAATGAAGGTTTGGCTGATAAAGCCGTCCATAGACAACAGAGATGGCGCGGACGCCGTAAAATCGCGTATAGGTCTGTGCGAGCATGCATACGTTGTAACGCCGAATACAGATCTGTATGAGGAGTTTTCGCGCCGTAAAGACTGCCACGTCATAATTGCGGACGAGTGTCAGTTTTTCACCTCGGCACAGATAGATCAGCTCCGCCGCGTGGTGGACGAGCTGGATATTCCCGTTTTGTGCTTCGGTCTGCGTACCGACTTCCTTACCAATCTGTTTGAGGGAAGCCGCAGACTTTTTGAGGTGGCGGATTCCATCACCGAGATAAAGACTATCTGCACCTGTGGTCAAAAGGCTATAGTTAACGCGCGTATCGACGGCGAGGGTAGAGTAGTCACAGAGGGCGGACAGATACTTATCGGCGGCAACGATTCTTACGTTGCCATGTGCCACAGATGCTGGACGCGCGCTATCAGGGAAGGTAAATAATACATATCGGAGAAGGAAAAATGGACGGTGAAAAGCTCGGCGGCGGAGGTATCATGACATCAAGCACCGTAAAAATACTTGCCTGTGTTTTTATGGCGATAGACCATATCGGACTTTGCATTTTTCCCGATATGATAATTTTTCGCATCATAGGCAGAATAGCCTTTCCGCTATTTGCGTTTTTCATTTCAGAGGGGTGCAGATATACCCGTAAAAAGGGCAAAAGATTTCTCGTCTTGCTGCTCATGGGGCTTGCATATTTCGCTTTTTACTATTTTTACAGCGGAGCGGTGTATGCCAACGTATTTTTGACCTTTGCTGTGTCCGTTCTGATGATATATCTTTTGCAATTCTGCAAGAAAAAGGTGTTTGAAAGACTCACTGTATGGCGGACGGTCGGATTTGCGCTCGTATATATGTCGGCACTTGCGGCGGCGTATGCTTTGTTCCGCTTCGTAAGCTTCGATTACGGCTTTAAGGGAATGCTGCTTCCCGTCTTTGCAAGTCTGTTCGATTTCAAGGATATAAGCGTGCCGAAAGCCTTGTCGCGATTGGATAATAAGTACGCAAGACTTGCTTGCTTTGCGGTGGGACTTTTGCTGTTGTCACTGAATGCAAATTTCGGTTATTGGCAGTTTTTCTGCTTTTTGTCCCTTGTTCCGCTGCTGCTTTACAACGGCAAGGCAGGGAACAAGCGGCTCAAATACGTTTTTTACGTGTTCTATCCCGTGCATATCTTGATCATTGAGGGCGTGGCAATGCTGATAAAAATTCTATAAAAATATCCCGTGTGTCATTTTTGACACACGGGATATTTTTATTCTCCGCGCCGCAGAGCGCTCCAATTTATGCGATTTACTATTGCTATCATAAGGATTATTGCCGCCGCCGCAGTGAACCAAGTAAATATCTGAGTTATAATAGCATCAGGTCCGAAAAGATTTTTCAGCATCAGCCACAGCGTTACCTCAATAGCGCAGGCACAAACTATCTTGAAAAACTTTCTTTTGAAGGAGAACAGAAACAGGGTAAACGCAACGAGAAAAAGTATCTGCGCTATGAGATGCCCCACGGACATATCTGGCGATATGATACCTGCCGCCAACGGAGCTGTATTGCCAATTCCCCAAAACATATCCTGCCTCCTTAAAGATAGAAAAATTTATTCTGTGTAAATATTGTAGCACAAATTTCAACAAAATTCAATAGCTGTTTTGAAAAAAACATCTGCTTATTTTCAAATTATGAAATATAATTTTTATTCGTTACAAAATGTGCTTTACTTTTTGGAGAAAATGTGATAAACTATACGTATTACTGTAAACGAGGATTTTTATGACGTATACGTACAGGGAGCTGACAGAGCTGCTCCAAGGTCGCGGCATTGCGGACGCAAGGTCGGAAGCCGCTTGGCTGATATGCCGATTTTGCGGCGTGGACAGAGCTGCCATTCTTACCGATAAGCACAGAAAATGGGAAAGCGCCGAATTGGATGCGGCGGTGTGCCGCAGATGCGAGCGCTATCCGTTGCAATATATTATCGGCGAATGGGAGTTTTTCGGCTGCACCTTCCGTGTGTCCGAGGACTGTCTTATCCCGCGCCCCGATACCGAGATATTAGTAGAGGAGGCGCTTAAAATACTCCCTCAAAACGCGGTGCTTTGTGACCTTTGTACGGGTAGCGGATGTATTGCAATATCACTTCTCAAGGCGCGTCCCGACCTTCGCGCGGTAGCGGTCGAGCTGTCGGATAAGGCGGTGGATATCGCTCTTGAGAACGCGCGGCTCAATGGCGTTGACGACAGGCTTATTTTGCTGTGTGCGGATGTTCTTGCGGACGGCGTTGATAAGCTGAAAAGCCTTATGAAGCAAGAAAATATCACCTCGTTTGATGCGATAGTGTCTAACCCACCGTATATACCCACGGAGGATATTTCCACCCTTGAGCCGGAGCTTGCCTTTGAGCCGAAAATGGCACTTGACGGTGGAGCGGACGGACTCAAATTTTACCGCGATATCATCAAAAATTACGCTTCTCTCGTGCGCAGCGGCGGTTATATGCTGTTTGAGATCGGCTCGGATCAGGCGCGAGACGTTTGCGCGCTGACGGAGTGCGAGGCTGTCGTTGTTCGCGATCTTGGCGGTAACGATAGGGTGGTAAAAATCTCGCTCTGACGGATAATTTTACTGCCCTTTGTGCATATAATGGCAAGTGTGACAAGTTAAGATTTCAGAGGTTATTATTATGAAGATAGCAGTTCTTGCAGGCGGACTTTCCACTGAGCGCGAGGTGTCGCTCTCGTCGGGAAGCATGATTGCAAATTCTCTTGTGCGAAGCGGGCATTCCGTTTGCTTCGTCGATATATACACGGGACTCGGAATGAACTCCGAGGGCTTTGGCTGTGCGCCTGAATTTACGGATAGGGAGATAGCCGCATACAAGGTGGCGCGGCGCGTCCCCGACCTTGAACGGCTCAAAATTGAGAGCGGCAAGGGAGAGCGGCGATGCGCCGACGGAGTTCTTGATATCTGCCGAGAGGCGGACGTGGTTTTCAATGCCCTGCACGGTGACGTAGGAGAAAACGGTCAGCTTCAAGCGCTCCTTGATATGGAGGGAATTCGTTATACGGGAAGCGGATACGTGGGTAGCGCGCTTGCCATGGATAAGGATATTACCAAGCGATTGCTGAGCGACGCGCGGCTTCCTACTCCTCACGGTCTTGCGCTGGATATGAGCGAGGGGATCGATAAAGCCGTCAGCGAGATAATGACGCGCGTTGGATTTCCTTGCGTCATCAAGCCCTGCTCCGGCGGCTCAAGCGTTGGAATATCTATGCCTGACAACGAAAACGAGCTTCGCGCAGCTCTTGCCGAGGCGGCGAAATATGAGGATAGAATTCTTGCTGAGCGCAAAATATGCGGCAGGGAATTTGCCGTCGGAATAGTCGGAGATACCGTCCTACCGCCGGTTGAGATAATTCCCAAAAGCGGATTTTACGACTATGAAAACAAATATCAGGCCGGTAAAACGCGGGAGGTGTGTCCTCCCGAAAATCTGTCGGATGAGGATATACGCCGATTGAATTCCATAACGCAAAAGGCGTTTTCGGTCCTGCGGCTAGAGGGCTACGCGCGGTTTGATTACATCATGGACGAGAGCGGCGAGTTTTGGATACTTGAAGCCAATACACTCCCCGGTATGACTCCCACAAGTCTGTTGCCGTTTGCGGCATCAGCGGCAGGAATCGGGTACGACGAGCTGTGCAAAACAATGGTGCGTCTTGTCCTTGAAAAATAAAATAAATTGGGCGCGGAATCCGCGCCCAATTTAAGAATATCCTTATTCGATAAGCTCTTTTATTATCTCACCCGCCATGATAAGTCCCATGACCGAGGGGACGAATGACAGGCTGCCGGGTACGGCACTGCCGTCCTCAATACTGTCAGGGTGAGGAGATATGGGTGGTTCGTCTGAGCAGACCACGCGCAATTTTTTAATGCCTCGCGCCTTTAATTCGCGGCGCATAACGCGAGCGAGCGGATCGGTGGTGGTCTTGTAAATATCCGTCACGCAAAAGCGGTCGGGTGAGAGCTTGTTGCCCGCACCCATCGCGCTGACGATGGGGACGTTTTTGTCCGTCGCACGCACCGCAAGCTCAATTTTTGCCGCAACGGTGTCCACCGCGTCGGCGATAAAATCGTATGCTGACAGGTCAAATTTCTCTGCATTATCGGGTAGGTAAAAAACCTGATTTGCCGTTACGCGACAATGAGGATTGATGTCAAGAATTCGCTCTCGCATCACCTCAACCTTGGGTTTCCCAACGGTGGAATGCAGGGCAATTATCTGACGGTTTATGTTGGAGAGGGAAACACAGTCGCGGTCAAAAATATCAATCGCGCCTACACCCGCGCGGGCAAGCGCCTCGCAGACGTGACCGCCCACACCGCCCACGCCGAATACGGCAACGCGCGCTTGACGCAATTTATCCTGCGCTTTCGCGCCGATAACGCGCACCGTGCGGGATTCCTCTTCCGAAAAATTCTTATTATTCAAAGCATTTTACTCCAATTCAAAAGACTGTAATTTATTTTACCATAAAAATTACCCGCCGTCAAGACGTTGCGGCACGTGAAAGGAAAGAAAAAATGATACCCGACGAGAAATTTACCGAATCAACACTTGAAAGTCAGCTTATTTTTGACGGCAAGGTATTGCACGTCTATAAGGATATAATTGGTCTACCAAACGGCGGGACAAGCATGCGCGAGTACTGTCGCCACGGCGGTGCTGTGTGCGTAGTTCCCTTGACGGATAAGGGGGAAGTGGTCTGCGTGCGACAGTACCGCTATGCGCTCTCCCGCGTGACGTTGGAGATCCCCGCAGGCAAGCTTGACAGTCCCGACGAGATCCACGAGGAGGCGGCGATCCGTGAATTGCGCGAGGAAACGGGATACCGTTGCGGTAAGCTGACACCCATCGGCGACCTTGCGACCTCTCCCGCGCTTCTTACCGAGATAATTTATATGTATCTCGCGGAGGACTTGACCGAGGGCGAGACCGATCCCGACGAGGACGAGTTTATTGAATTTGTAAAAATTCCCCTTGACGAAATGGTGGATATGATAATTCGCGGCGAGATTCAAGATTCCAAAACTCAAGCGGCGGTGCTTAAGGTTTGGGCAATGAAGCAAAGGGAAAAATAAAATAAATTTGCCGTTATCGGCAAAATAGCCGCAAATATTTTCGGACTTTCTATTGCTATTTTGCCGATAGCGCAAAAAAATAACGGTTGAGCAACGCTCAACCGTTATTTTTTATTACCGTATTTCTACGTTAACCTTTTTGCCGCTGGGGGTGGCAGCCGCCTTGATGACGGTACGGATAGCCTTGGCGATGCGACCGTGACGGCCGATTACCATACCCATATCATCGGGGGCGACGCTGAGGACAAGCTCAATGGAGGTGTCCGTTTCGGTACACTCCACATTAACCTCGTCCGGACTGTCCACGATAGCGGCAGCTATGTCGTGTAAAGTCGTTTTGAGATCTGCCATGTCAACTCTCCGTTAGGGCAGACATCAATCAATGATGCCGCTCTTCTTGAAGAGAGCCTTAACAGTCTCAGTGGGCTGTGCGCCCTTAGCCATCCACTCCTTAGCCTTCTCCTCGTTTACCTTAACCTCAATGGGGTTGGAAAGGGGATTGTAGTAGCCGATCTCCTCGATGAAGCGGCCGTCGCGGGGGTAGCGGCTGTCTGCAACTACTACGCGGTAGCAAGGAGCCTTCTTAGCGCCTGTTCTTGTAAGTCTGATCTTTACCATTGTTTTTTTCCTCCAAAATATTTTGTGTTTTTTATTAAAATCCGCGCGTGCTTTATTGCACTGTCTTAAAACGGAATTTTTACTTTTCCTTTGCCGAATCCGAAGCCGCCACGCTTTGAGCCTCTGCCCATATCCGAGAACTGCTTCATCATCTTTTTGATCTGGTCAAACTGCTTGAGCAGCTTGTTGACCTCCTCAACCGTAGTTCCGCTGCCTGCGGCGATACGGCGTTTTCTTGATGCGTTGAGCATCTCGGGGTGGGTGCGCTCCGCCTGCGTCATTGAGCGTATGATCGCCTCCTGATGCGCTATCATCTTTTCGTCTATCTGCGCGTCCTTCAAAGCACCCGGCTTCATTCCCGGGATCATACCCGCCAGCTGGTCAAGATTTCCCATACCGCGTATCTGATCGAACTGCTCCAGATAATCGTCAAGGGTGAAGGTGGACTGACGTATCTTTTGCTCCAGCTCCGCCGCTTTTTTGGCGTCAAACTGCTCCTGTGCCTTGTCGATAAGCGTCAGCACGTCGCCCATGCCGAGAATACGGTTTGCCATTCTGTCGGGATGGAAGGGCTCGATAGCGTCAAGCTTTTCTCCGACACCGATAAATTTGATGGGCTTGCCCGTCACAAATCGGATAGACAGAGCCGCACCACCACGGGTGTCGCCGTCAAGCTTTGTAAGGATAACGCCCGTGATATCCAGCATCTCGTTGAAGGTTTCGGCTACGTTTACGGATTCCTGACCTATCATGGAGTCGACCGTCAGCAGTATCTCGGTGGGATTTACAGCCGCCTTGATGTCCTGAAGCTCGCCCATAAGCGTTTCGTCTATCTGTAAACGACCTGCGGTATCAATAAATACCATGTCGTAGCCCTTAAGCTCGGCGTGCTTTACAGCTTCCTTGGCAATCTTGACAGGGGACTGCTTGTCGCCCATCTCGAATACGGGAAGCTCAAGCTGCTCGCCCAGCACCTGAAGCTGCTTTATCGCCGCGGGACGGTAAACGTCGCAGGCGACGAGAAGCGGACGCTTGCCCTGCTTTTTATACATGCCTGCAAGCTTGCCCGTGTGCGTGGTCTTACCCGCGCCCTGAAGTCCCACCATCATAATGACCGTTGGGGGCTTTGATGCGATCGTAAGCTTTGCTTGCGTACCGCCCATGAGGCGGGTAAGCTCCTCGTCAACTATCTTGACTATCTGCTGACCGGGGAGCAGGGATTCCATGACCTCAGCACCAACGGCGCGCTCGGTCACTATTTTTATGAATTCCTTAACGACCTTGAAGTTAACGTCGGCTTCAAGCAGCGCCAGCTTTATCTCGCGCATTCCCGCCTTGACGTCGGCCTCGGTCAGCTTGCCCTTGCTTCTGAATTTCTTAAAAGCATTTTCAAGCTTTTCACTTAAACTTTGAAACATAATATAAATTCCAATCCGCCGCACAAAAGCGGCATAACCGTTTTCAAATCACGTTTTACTTTGATTCCGCCGCAACGATAGTGGAGATGGAGTTTATCTCACCCATCAGCCTATCCACGGTGTCCGTGCCGTCCGATATGTTTTGCAACTCGCGGCAAAGGGAGAGGGCGGTGTCGGTATGTGTCTGCGCATCTCGGAATCTTGCAAGAAGTCCGAGTCGCTCCTCGTAAAAGAAAAGCTCCTCCTCCGTTTTCTTTACCGTTTCGCGCACAGCCTGACGGGTGATACCGAATTGCTCCGCGACCTCGGAAAGAGAAAGATCGTCGTTATAGTAAAGCTCCATTATCTCCCGCTTGCGCTGTGGGAGTATACCGCCGTAAAAGTCAAGAAGATAGCCTATTTGCAGATTTTTTTCAAACATAACAGACCTCCATCTCGCAGTGTAAAGCAAAACACTTTACAGATTATATCATACCCCTCTCCCTTTGTCAATAGTTTTTTGAATATTTTTTGAAAATTTTATAAATCGCCGTTGATCACGAGTGATGCCAAGGCTTTTTTGTGCATCAGCTCATCCTCCGCAAAGGCGGACAGAAGATTTGCAAGCTCAAAATATTCGGAGGGAAGGGCTGCCGCGGCACGGTTGTATTTCTCGTGTCCCGCTATCTCGTCACGTATATCCGACTCTATTATTCTTTTTGCAAACGTATCGGGGCGCGATTCCATTGAGGATATGCTGACGGTTGGGATATGTATACGGGTGGGTGGCACGGGATTGAGCCCCATGGCAAGAATGATCTTGCCAAGCGTGTCAAAATGATACATCTCGTCCTCGGATATTCGAAGGAAAAGACGGCGCGCGGAGGGGGATATTCCGTCGGTGAGCAGAGCGTGATATCGGTATTTGACAGCGTCCTCCAGCTCCTCGGCAAAAAAGGGCAGGATAGTCTTTGCGGCGCGGACGTTTTCGCGGGGGAGGGTCTGCAGTATCAGTCCGATACAAGCCTCTCTGTCGCGTATCGTCTGGCGGTCTGTGCGTACTCTGTTGAATTCCTCGTGCATATTTTTCTCCTCTCAAAATGGGTTTTGGTTGCGTACTTATATGATATGCGCGAGGGCGGCGATTGAGAAAGTATTTGCTGAATGTTCAAAAATATTCTATTGACAATTTTTCAAAATGTGTTATCATAATATTATATAAGTGTGAGCGCCGCGTGTCCTTTCGGCGGCGCAAAAGGGGAAATTATGAATCGTGAATATAGAAAAGGCAAGGTCGCTCGGCGACTGACTGTTTTCCTCGCGGGTTCGCTCGCGTGCCTGCTGCTTTGCGGCTGTGACTATTCGTGGCGGGATCTGTGGTCGCGAGATAACCCAAAGCCCAACGACGGGCTGGTAGTTGAAAAAGAAGACGGGGAAGGAGAAGGCGATGTTATATTTCAGGGCGCTGTCGAATATACCGGTTCGCCTCACAGCGGAACGGATATTTATTATATCGGCAAGGGAGACAGAAAAAATTACATAATAGTCATAGACCCGGGGCATCAGCTCCGCGCCAATACCGACCTTGAGCCAATAGGACCCGGCTCTGATATTACCAAAATGAAGGTGGCGGGAGGTGCGCAGAGCGCGGCGGGGCTGAATGAATATGACCTCAATCTGTCGGTGTCGCTTATGCTGCGCGATATACTTATTCAGCGCGGATACAGCGTTGTAATGACGCGAGAGACCAACGAGGTGGATATAAGCAACGCCGAGCGTGCGCAGATAGCAAACAAGTACAACGCCGCCGTATTCATACGTGTTCATGCGAATTCGAATACGGACACGTCCATTCGAGGCGTGCAGGTGCTTTGCCAATCGCCCGATAATCCGTTCCCGTGCAATAAGACCTATGCCGAGTCGCGACTGTTGTCTGAGCTTATGCTGGACGAGTATTGCAGTGCGACCGACCTCAGACGGTTGAGCATAATTGAGGATGATACTATGGCGGGTATCAATTTCAGCAACGTGCCGACGGCTATCGTTGAAATGGGCTTTCTCAGCAACGAGGCGGAAAGCCGTTCAATGGAGACCGCATTTTTCCGCCGCAATGCCGCGGAGGGAATGGCAAACGGTATCGACGCCTTTATATCCGAAATAGCAGAGGAGTCCGAAGCGGATACCTCAAACGCCGATACGCCGTCGTCGGCTATCGATAAAATTGCAGAATAATACGCGGCAGACGCGACTTTTTGAAAAGGAAAAGCACGTCTGCCTGCTGTTTTTCTGCTCGCGAGGCAATTTTTTCCATAAAATTTGGAACATTTGTCTGTCCTACATAAACAAATTAAAAAGAAATTGTAAATAATGTCGCTTTTTCTGTTTGAAATTACAAAAAAGCTGTTGACAAATTGGTTAATTTGTAGTATACTCAAAATACGAGAATGTAAACAGGTTCGTTATTGCGCCGTATTTTTCGCGTATGAGCGCCCGGTATGGTGTAAAACGTCAGCTTTTCGTTTGATTTTATCTCGGAGGTGCCTATGCCGCGTTTTTTTGTGAATACTGACAGAATAATAGACGGCAAGGTGTACTTGGACGGTGATGACGCGCATCACATCTCTCATTCGCTCCGCATGGCGGAGGGAGAGAGGATAACCGTGTGTGATATGCAGGCGTGGGAGTACGACTGCGTGCTGGAGTCCTTTTCGGCACAGTCGGTCACCGCGCATATAACAGAAAAAAGGAAAATAGAGAGCGAGCCGCCGTACCGCGCACATCTGTATCAGGCGCTACCCAAGGGAGATAAGCTGGATACGGTCATACAAAAGGCAGTGGAATGCGGGGCTTACGATATAACTCCGTTTGAAAGCAGTCGTTGTATAGTCAAGGCAAAGGCAGAGGCGGAGGACAAAAGGACGGAGCGCAGGCTTCGTATTGCGACGGAAGCCGCCAAGCAGTGCGGCAGAGGTATATTGCCGCGCGTTTATCCTACCGTCAGCTTTGACCGTATGCTTGATAGCATCAAGGCGTGCGACCTCGTGCTGTTTTGCTACGAGGGAGAGGAAACTGTGCCGCTTGGCAAATTGCTCTCGGAGCGATTGCCGCAGCTTTTGGAGGGCGAGAATATTCCCGATATCGCCGTGGTCATCGGCAGTGAGGGCGGTTTTTCCCCCGAGGAGGCAGAGAGGATCTGCGACCTTGGCATTCTGCCCGTCGGTCTTGGCAAGCGCATACTCCGTACCGAAACTGCGTCCGGCTTTGCGCTGGCTTGCCTCGTGCTTGCTACCGAGCTTTCCTAAACGTCATTGGCTTCCCCAATTTTTGTATTCTAAGCATGGAAGTGCTATTATGAGGAATAAATAAAAGAGAGGTTTAAACCATGTCCAACAGACTTTTCCAGAGCGTGATCCATCAGATGAAGGATGCCGTTGACCGTGTTATCGGCGTTATCGACGAGAACGGAGTTATTATTTCCTGCTCCGAGCTTGTCAAGATCGGCGAAATACGTCAGAACATCCGTGACGAGCTTGTTTATGCTACCGAGGTCGTAGTGTCGGGAGGCTATACCTACCGTCCGCTGACGGGTGGCACGAAGCCTGAGTACACGGTGTTCGTTCAGGGCGAGGACGCTGAGGCTGACAGCATCTCCAAGCTTCTGGCAGTATCCCTGAGCAACATTAAAAATCTTTATGATGAAAAGTACGACAAGGGCTCGTTCATAAAGAATATCATCCTCGACAATATTCTCCCCTCCGACATTTACATCAAATCCAAGGAGCTGCATTTCAATGCTGAGGAGCCGAGAATTGTATTCCTCATCAAATTCTTCGGAAAGACGGATATTCTGCCCTACGAGATGCTCCAAAATATGTTCCCCGATAAGGTAAAGGACTACGTTATCAGCGTGGGCGAGCATGATATTGTCGTTGTTAAGGAGCTGAAGGCAGGCGCGGATATGCGCGATATGGAAAAGATCGCGGTAAATATCGTGGATACGCTCTCCTCCGAGTTCTACGCAAAGGTCGCTATCGGTATCTCCACCGTTGTGGATAATATCAAGGACCTTGCACGCGCTTATAAGGAAGCGCAGATCGCTCTTGACGTAGGAAAGGTATTTGAGACCGAAAAGAATGTAGTCAGCTACGAAAACCTCGGTATCGGCAGACTTATCTATCAGCTTCCCACCACTCTTTGCGATATGTTTTTGCAGGAGGTATTCAAGAAGGGAAGTCTTGAATCTCTCGACAGAGAAACTCTTATGACCATTCAGTGCTTCTTTGAGAACAACCTTAACGTTTCCGAAACGTCAAGAAAGCTGTTCGTTCACAGAAACACGCTCGTATACAGACTTGAAAAGATCAGAAAGCTCACAGGACTCGATCTGCGTGAGTTTGAGCATGCTATCACCTTCAAGGTAGCGCTCATGGTAAAGAAATATCTTAATTCCAAGTCCAGCAAATACTGATATTTTTACATCACAGCTTTATCGGCAATCACGAGTAGGCTCAAGGGCGGCGCGTGATTGCCGAAAAGTTGTATAAATTCGTTGTTCGGGGCTGTAGGGGAATCCCTGCACGCTCTTTGGAGGATTCGGTATACAATGAAAGAAATAATTTATTCTGTTCGTAATCTGGCAAGCGAGGAAGTGACGGCAGAGCTTGAAGCTGCGCTGAAGGAGGCGGTGCTTCAAGGCGAAAACGAAAAGCTGAAGGACGCTGTGCGTGACGTGCAGGTCAGTTGGCTGGGCGAGCGCATCATTCTCTCGGTGGATAAGGGCTGGAACGGTGAAGCGAGTCAGCTCTTTGAGCAGGTGGCAGAGGCTCAGTGTCTGAGTCTTGGTGCTACATTGGTAACTCCCGCAGTGGCGGATACCTACGTGCTTGACGGTGGCAAAAAGGCGAAAGCCCCCAAGCGGGTGTCATTCACCTCGGCGGTTGCCGCAATGATAACGGCAGTTGTGCTTGCCGTGCTTGTCACCTTCTCCGTGACTACCGCGTTTATCCGTCAGGATACACCCGATACGGTAACACCCGGCGGGGAAGAGGACAATTTTGCCTATCTTGACGTTATCGATAGGCTTTTCCGTTCAGCGTCGCTGTTTTCCGAGAAGCTTGACGACGGTGAGATCGCAAGCTCGGTGCTGAAGGCTTACGTCAGCGCAACGGGGGATAGGTACGCAAGATATTATACCGCAGAGGAATACGCACAGATGCTTGAGGAGCAAAGCGGAAATATGTGCGGTATCGGCGTGACCGTCGTTGCGGGCAGCGTCGAGCTTGACGGAGTTGAATACGTTACCATAGAGGTAATATACGTCACTCCCGATTCTCCCGCACAAAAGGCGGGTGTTGCGATAGGTGACCACGTTTACGCTATCGGCAATATGGACGACGCTGTTACAGTAGATTCGGTAGGCTACGCCGAAGCTGTGGATATGCTGCTTGGCGAGGAGGGCACTGACGCGGAGTTTATCGTGTACCGCAAAGACGATAAGGGCGGCGAGTATTTGCCCATTACCGCAACGCGGGAGCAGATAAAGACTCAATCCGTAATGTTCAGCATTTGCGATACCGATAAAAGCGTTGGTATCGTGCGTATCACGGGCTTTGACGAAACCACCGCAGAACAGCTTGACACAGCACTTGAAACGCTGGAAAATTCGGGCTGCGAGTATTTCGTGCTTGACCTGCGCAATAACGGTGGCGGTATGCTCACCTCGGTTGAGGATTGCATGATGTATTTCCTTGAAAAGGGAGATACCATTATCCGAGTCAAGGATAGAAGCGGTACGGAAACGTCCAGCAAGGTCCTCGGTGGGGGCATCGACGGATATCGGTACAGCGGCTCGGGCGATATTGAGGAGAAGGACGTCGGCAAGTACAAGAATTTGAAAATGATACTGCTTGTCAACGGATATACCGCAAGTGCAGCAGAGCTGTTCACCGCAAACTTCCACGACTACGGTCTGGGCGAGACCGTCGGTACGACGACGTACGGAAAGGGCTCGGTGCAGACAACGCTCCCACTTAAGCCGCGATACGGCATTGACGGCGCGCTTAAGCTGACCACGAGATTCTATTATCCCGCAAAGGGAGACGGCTTTGACGGCAAGGGTATTACCCCCGACTATCCTCTTGAATTGAGCGAGGAGGCGGCATCCTATCATCCCAACCTTCTGCCTGACAGCCTTGACAATCAGCTTCAGAAGGCAATAACGGAAATAAAAAAGTAAGAATAAATCACTATCACATAAGGAGAATTACCATGGCTAACAACACAAAACAGATGTATTCCCCCGAGGGTTATCAGAAGCTCGTAGACGAGCTGAATTACCTCAAGCTGACACGCCGCGAGGAGATAAAGGAGCAGATCGCGGTAGCGCGCGGATTTGGTGACCTTTCCGAGAACGCAGAGTACGACGAGGCAAGAAACGAGCAGGCAAAGGTAGAGGCAAGAATCCTTGAGCTTGAAAGCCTTATTGAGAACGCCGTTGTCGTTGACGAGAGCAATCAGGATACGGGCGTCGTACACCTCGGCTCCATCGTCAAGCTTCACGACGTAGACTTTGACGAGGATATCACCTACAGCATCGTTGGCTCAAACGAGGCAGATCCTCTGGAGAGAAAGATCTCCGACCAGTCGCCTATCGGACGTGCGCTGATGGGCAAGCGAGCAGGGGAGGATATAACCGTGGAAACTCCCGGCGGCGAGCTTAAATTCAAGGTGCTTGACGTAAGCCGCGCAAAGTCACATTCCTGATAAGTCAATGATATTTTCAGCGGAGCGGTGTTTTTTGATATCGCTCCGCTTACTCAGCTGAAAAGGAGTCAATATGTCTGAAAAGAGAGAATATGAGGATAAGCTGCCCGAGGGCGATATAGTAGAGCGCAGTAAATTCGTCCGTTGGCTGGATAACTTCTGGTATCATTATAAATGGCACGTGATAATCGTGACGTTTTTCGTGACGGTGATAGCAATATGCACAGTGCAGATGCTGACGCGCGAGCGCTACGATACGACGGTTACATATTCGGGACCGTATCGAATGAGCAACGAGGAGCGCGCCGAGTTCGAGCGCCTGATGGACTCGCTCTGTCCCGAGGACTATGATGGGAATGGCGAGCGTAACGTGCAGTACGTCATATATCAGATATATTCCGAGTCGGAGATAATGGCAGAAAAGGAGTCGGTCGAGGCGGCAGGCGGACAGTATCAGATGAATACACAGTACAATCAAAGCGAGTACAACGGATTTAATACATATGTCCTGTCGGGCGAATGCTCGGTTTATATGGTCAGCCCGTATCTGTACGGTATCCTCCGCGACGGAGGACGCTTGAAGGACTTGTCCGCCGTGCTTGGCGACGGGCTGCCCGTCGGAGTTGACGGGTACGGCTTCGGTGTTCGCCTTGGAGATACCGAATTCTATAAATACAATCCCGCAGTGCAAATGCTCCCGCCCGACACGGTGATCTGTCTGCTTGCCCCCACAGTCGCAGGCAGCAGCAGCAACCCCGAGCAATATGACGTAAGCGTCGGTCTTTTCCGCGCTATCGTTGAGTTTAAGGTGGCTGAATAAATCTGTGTTGACAACACGCACAACTTGTGATATAATGGTGGTGACCGTAAATTAAGAAGCCCCCAAATACCGAAAACGGAGGAAGATATGAGAACCTTAAGAATTATCTCGATTCTTGCGGCGCTGCTTGTTTGCTGCGCTCTCGCTGTGGGATGTAACGTAGGCGACGGCTCACAAACCACGGGCGACGGCACGGCTACCACCGCAGATACTACCGTAAATTCGACGTCAGTCAATACCGAAAGCACCGCCCTCGCTACGGGTACGAATACCGAAAAGGATGACGCAACTACCGTTGACGGCACTGACAGTACGATTGCCGACAGCACGACTGATAATAGTGACAGTGATGCCGTTACCACCGACGCCGCTACCTCAGACGGCGTAACGGGTACGGAAAGCGATACCACCGTTGACAGCCCTGCAACTACGGATGACGTAACTGATAACGGCGAAACCGCCGATGCGGAAACGGCTACCGCCGAGAAAACCACCACTGACGAGGAAATCACTACCGTTGAAGAGGTGACGAACCACCCCGACGCTACGGATAAGCTGGTGCTTGCTCTTAACAGTGACAAGACCGAGTACAGCGTTATCGACCTTGGAGATTGCACGGATAAGAACGTCGTTATCCCCGCTAAGGTTGACGGAATTCCCGTAGTCAGCATTTCTGCGAAAGCCTTTGCGGACGAAAAGGAGATTACGTCCGTGTTTATCCCCGATACCGTGACTTACATCGGAGGCGGCGCGTTTGAAAATTGCTTCTCCCTGACAAGCGTGACCTTCTCTGCAAAGCTTGAATATATCGGCGATAGCGCATTTGCGGACTGCCTCGTGCTAAAGAGCGTTACAATCCCCAAGACCGTAGAGAATATCGGTACGGGCGTGTTCGCGGGATGTAAGAACCTTGCCTCCATTAAGGTGGAGATGGGAAATGACGTATACAGCGCAGAGAATAACTGCCTCATCGAAACCGAGATAAATACTCTTATCGCGGGCTGCAAAAGCAGCGTTATCCCCGACGGTATTACCGTTATCGCTGAGAGCGCGTTTGCGCGTAGCTTCCTGCTGTCCAAGATCAATATTCCAGAGTCGGTTAAGGTTATAGGAGCAAATGCCTTCTCGGGCTGCGTACAGCTCAAGACAATCAATTACGCAGGCAACGAAGAAGGCTGGAGCAAGATCCAGAAGGGCAAGGGCTGGAACGATAGTATTATAAGCTATAACGTAGTTTTTGCAAAATAATATAAGTATAACAACGAGAAAACCACCCGTCACGGGTGGTTTTCTCGTTGCGGAATAAATTGTCAAATTTACAAAACGTCCAATAAATATGTACAAAAAATTCTTTATTTTGAACTATAATATTAATATAAAAGTAAAAAAGGAGGAATACGCCAATGAACTGCGTGTGCCAAAGTTGCGAATGAAATACTAAAGAAAGGAAAGAAATATATGAAAATGAGCAATCACAAAACAAACA
>SVQX01000029.1 GCA_015065065.1 Oscillospiraceae bacterium | reverse complement strand
ACGAGGTAACGGCTGAAACGGCTGTAAGCAGATTTTTGGATTACCGCACCGCAGACGGCGCGATAGATATGATATTTAATTAAATAATCCAACAACCGCAATTTCGGGCGGCTCATTTGAGCCGCCCGTCCTTTTTATTTGTCAATTTTCCTTTGCGCTGATGACGCATACGGAGTCGGCACCAACGGTTATTTTCCGCGTGCCGTCTGTGTCCGCAGACGTCATATCGCCCGACGAGATAAGGAGCTTTGCTCCCTTGGGACATTCCACCGTCACTCCTCGCTCGCCGCGATTTGCGATCACGGTAATGCACTCCCCTCCTCCGCTTCGGGTATACACGATGTGCCTATCCGATCTGTCGGTCACCTTGAAATCTCCGCCGTGGAGCGCGGGAGAGGTACGCATATCACCCAAGGCGCAATAAAAGCCGAGCAGCTCCTCGCACACGGGCGCGTCCATATCCGACCACGGGAAAGGCATACGGCAGAAGGGATCTCGGTAACCCTCCAGACCCACCTCGTCGCCGTAGAACACGGACGGTATACCAAACACCGTATATTGCAGCGTTGCCGCCATTTTGAGCAGCTTTACGGCGGTCTTTCGCTTTGCTTCGGGCAGCTTTGCAGTTGCAAGCTCGTCATTTGGTCTGTCAAAATCAGCTTCGTCGCTTCCCAGCACCGTCAGTATTCGCTCGGTGTCGTGCGTGCCGAGCAGATTCATAAGCGAATCGCACACGAAGCGCGGATAAGAGCCGTACAGCTCGGTGAGGGTGTGATACAGCAGGTCCGCGTCGCCGTATTTGACAAAGAACAAAATTCCCGACCTTACAGGATAATTCATTACGCTGTCAAGCTGGCGTCCGCCGAAATATCTGCGGCGGTGGCTGTAAGCTATTTTCGTAGCCGCGTTTTCCCAGACCTCGCCGATGATCACGGCGTCACTGTTTTCCGCCTTTACAGCCGCGCGGAATTCGTCAAGGAACTCGTCCGACAGCTCGTCCGCGACGTCAAGTCGCCAGCCGCCGATACCTGCGCGGACGTATTTTGCGCCCACGCCGTCCTTGTCGGTAAAGAAGCGTCTGCACTCCTCATTTGTGTGATTGAGCTTTGGAAGCACGCCTATTCCCCACCAAGCCTCGTACTGCTCAGGGTCGCGCTCGAAATTCTTAAAGCAGAACCAATCGTGATACGGCGATTCCTTGGACTGATACGCGCCCAAATTCGGATACTTACCCTTGCGGTTGAAATACAGGCTGTCGTCACCCGTATGATTGAAAACACCGTCAAGGATGACGCGCATGCCGTATTTCTTTGCCTCGCTCAAAAGGTGAGCAAACGCCGCCTCACCGCCGAACATTTCATCCACGGTCAGGTAGTCGCCAGTGTCGTATTTATGATTGGAATACGCCTTGAAAATGGGGCTGAGATATATGACGGTCACTCCGAGAGAATTGAGGTAATCCAGCTTTTCGGCAACGCCCCACAGATTTCCGCCAAAGAACATATTGTTTTCAAGCGGTGCGCCGGGGTACTCCGCATACTGCGGAATTCCATTGTCCCAATCGGGGTTGATGACGGCGTCCTGACGACTGCCGACCTCACCCCCGCCGCGGTAAAATCTGTCCACGAAGACGTGATACATAACTCCGCTGCCAAACCAATCGGGGGTCTTATAGTCCTTTTCGTACACCGTAAGATAAAACTTCTCGCCCTCGTGATCCACAAGCTCGAAATCCACGTTATTTATACTGCTCGTGATATAGGTTTTTCCTTCTGTAATAACAAGGATCTCGTAAAAGAAAAGTCCCGCGCCGAGCTGCTCCGTATCCAGAACGTACTCGAACAGGTCCAAATCTCCCGCGCAATCGCCCATTTGAAACTCGGTGTCGCGGCACTCGCCGCCGTCGGGAGCTATGCGCATGACTATCGCCTTCAGTCTGACGGCGCGTGAAATTCCAACCGTAAATTTAACGCTCTCTCCCTCAGCAAAAGCGCCAAGACGAGTGACGTCGGCACCGTCACTTTCTTTTTTTAAGGTGACCGTGCATTCTCCGTCGACAGAGCCTCCAACCGTTGCGTCGGGGTGATATTTTTTGTACATACCGTTAAGGTTTTGCATTGTTCTCTCTTGCCTTTCAAATAGTGCAGAGCGGGATGCAGACGCCGACGCCCGCATCCCGCGAAAAGTTTATTTTATGGGCTTGATATTCCAGAATCTCTCCGCGTATTCACGAATGGATCTGTCAGCCGCAAAGTATCCTGAAGCCGCGGTATTAAGCAGCGACATTCTCGACCAATCCGCGCGGTTTCGGTAAGCCTCTACTGCCTTCTCGTGAGTAAGTCGGTAAGACTCGTAATCCGCAAGGCACATATAGGGATCTGCCACGCCGTGACCGTTAAGCAGGTAGGACGCGATATCAGCAAAGGATTCGCCTCCAAAGCCTGCCGACAGAGCAGTGATTATTCTGCGCAGGCGGTCGTTGTTTGCATAATAGTCCGCAGAACGGTAGCCGCGCAGCCAAAGCTCATCGACCTCTGCGCTGGTCAGTCCGAATATGAACATATTGTTCTCGCCCACAGCCTCCAGCATCTCGACATTAGCACCGTCAAGAGTACCCAGAGTCAGTGCGCCGTTCATCATCAGCTTCATGCAGCCCGTTCCGCTCGCTTCCTTGCCCGCGAGGGAAATCTGCTCACTGATATCCGCAGAGGGAACAAGTGCCTCTGCCGTGCTTACGTCGTAGTTTTCAAGGAATACGACGCTCAGCTTTTCCTTGATACGGGGATGACGGTCAATCTCGCGGCTGAGCATACAGAGCAGCTGAATGATGCGCTTTGCCATGTGGTAGCCGGGAGCCGCCTTCGCGCCGAAGATAAAGGTCTGCGGCTGTATATCGAGGTCTGCGTTGTCGCGCAGATCAAGGTAAAGTCCGATAATATTGAGCGCATTGAGCAGCTGGCGCTTGTACTCGTGCAATCTCTTGATCTGCACGTCGTAAAGCGAGTGAGGATCAATGATCTGTCCCGACTTGCGCGCCAGATGATTTGCAAAGGATATCTTGTTTTCGTGCTTGATGGCACGTACTCTTTCAACTACCGTCCTGTCGTCCGCAAACTTTGCAAATTCGCCAAGCTCAACGGGGTTTTTGCGGTAGCCCGTACCGATACACTCGTCAAGCAGTGAGGTCAGTCCCGGGTTGGAGTAGCACAGCCAGCGGCGGTGTGCGATACCGTTGGTAACGTTATCAAATCTGTCGGGGTACATACGGTAGAAATCCTTGAAAACGCTGTCCTTGAGGATCTGCGAGTGCAGTGCCGACACTCCGTTTACGCTGTGGCTTCCCACAACGGCGAGATTAGCCATACGCACCTGACCGTAGCCCACGATGCTCATCTTGGATATTCTCTGCCAGTTGCCGGGGAATGCATCCCACGCCTCGCGGCAGAATCTTTCGTTGATCTCTTTTACAATGGTATAAATTCTGGGCAGCTTCAAGCGGAACAGATCCTCGCTCCAGCTCTCCAGCGCCTCGGGAAGCACGGTGTGGTTGGTGTAGGAGCAGATACGGCAGACCATGCTCCAAGCGGTATCCCAAGGATAGAAATAGTCGTCCACCAAAATTCTCATAAGCTCGGGGATACAAAGCGTGGGATGGGTGTCGTTGAGGTGGATAGCTACCTTATCCGCAAGGTTATCCAGCGTTCCGTATACCGCCATGTGGTCGCGAATGATGCTCTGCACCGACGCGGACACAAGGAAATACTGCTGGGTCAGACGCAAGAGCTTACCCTCGGTATGGTTATCGGAGGGATAAAGCACCTTGGAGATGGTCTCGGCATTAGTGCTTTCCTCCAGGGCTCTTGCATACTGTCCCTGCGTGAAAAGCCCCATGTTGAAATTCTGTATATCTCTTGCGCGCCACAGACGGAGCTGGCTTACAGCCTCCGAATCAGCACCCGATATCATCATATCGTAAGGAACAGCCTCAATGGTTTCCGCATCCTCGTAGATGATCTCCAGGTGACCGTCCTTCCACTGCTCTCTGACACGTCCGCCGAAATGCACCTTGAAGGTTCTGTCTGTTCTCGGAACAAGCCAAACCTCGCCACCGGGCAGCCACACGTCGGGCAGCTCAACCTGAATACCGTCTACTATCATCTGCTTGAAAAGACCGTATTCGTAGCAGATGGAAAATCCCGTAGCGGGATAGTCAAGTGAGGACAGCGAGTCCATAAAGCACGCCGCAAGACGGCCAAGACCGCCGTTGCCAAGTCCCGCATCGGGCTCACACTCGTACAGATCGCCAAGCTCAAAGCCCAGAGAGCCGAGCGCCTCGGAATAGGTCTTGTCAAGTCCGAGATTGCAAAGATTTGTTTTGAGCGACCGTCCAAGCAGGAATTCCATGCACATATAGTACACGCGCTTACCGCCCGCACGGTTTACCTTCTTTTTATATTCGCCGCGTTTTTCCGTAAGAATATCGCGCACGGTCATAGCCGCAGCCTTATACATCTGATCGCGGGACGCCTCTGCCGAGGTGCATCCGAAATATCTTGCCAGCTTCAGCTCGATATTTTCCTTTACCTGAACAGACGTAAGATTGGTTTTTGCCATAAGTCTACCTCTTTCACTCCACAGTGGGGTTATGTTTATATTTTAAAGCTTGGCGCCGCAAAATACTGTCTGCGGCGACTATCATTTTATATTATAACATATCTTGACGCAAAATTCCACTGTTTTCGCAATATTTTTTAATTCAATTTCATACTTTTTTTGAAAAATAATCCATTAGGCGCACGCTCGCGGGATTTTTTGCATATCACGGAGGTGTTCGTCATATTTTATAACAGACAAAATTCCGCATTACATATTGAAAAGGAGAACCTTATGTTTATTTATTCTTTGCGCGCCAGCACCCTCAAATTTTTCGGAATAGTATGCGTAGCTCTTGCGGCGCTTATAACGCTTATCGCTTTCGTACCCGCCTATGCATCGGGTGATAGCACACCCTCGGGCGGCATCGGCACGCAGGCACAGACTCCCGTAGTAGGGGAGAATTCCGTCACTTACAATTACGACAAGGTAAAATCCGCAGATGCCGCGGCGCAGTTTCTCGCTCAGTTCGGCTGGGCTGTTGACGCAGGCTCTGCCGAGTGCCGCGAGGTAACTATCCCCGCCGAGTTTGATAAGGTTTTCGCGGGCTACAACGAGCTGCAGAGGTCGCAGGGACTTGACCTCTCCAAGTACAAGAAAAAGGAGCTTACCCGCTATACCTTTACCGTCACCAATTACCCCAAGGTCAGCGGCACGGATTATTCGGGTACCGTCTATGCCAATGTCCTCGTCTACCGCAACCGCGTAGTCGCAGGCGATATCTGCTCCGCCGATGTCAACGGATTTATCCATGGATTTGAGAAGTGATTGCAGCATATGCGGCGAGTATTCCCGCCGCTTATGTGTTGATAATTTTTGCGATATTACTTGTGCCGCGCCAATCCTTCTCGTCGCCGCCCCGTTGTCATCCTTGAGCGCAGCGAAGGATCTCGGAACGGCTCGCTCGGGATAACAACTGCGGTGTCCGTCGTTATTCTTTATTCTTTATTCTTTATCATTCTTTATCTTTATTCATTAAAAAAGCTACCCGTGCAGGTAGCTTTTTATGATTCACTCAATATCCTCAACAACAACCTCGGGACGCTCCAAAAGAACCCCCGGACGCTCAACGTATTTTTTGAGCATTTTGAACGCCGCCGCGTAGTGGAAGCCGTCGCAGATTCGCTCGTCGGTCACTGCCTTGATATCAATTTTGCGGTAGGTATCGCCCACTCCGCCTCGGCTCATGTGCGCCTCCATTTCCTTTTTGCCATAGGATATGAACACGGGAAGATTTCCGAAATTATAGATATGATGATAGATAGGCTTGATGCCAAGCGAGCCCATGCTCGTAATTATCATACCTCCGTGGAATGGGCTGACCTCCACCAATGCTCGGGGCAGCTTGCCGTGGTAGTCAAGCCAATTTAAAAATCTTATAGTGCCGCGAAGCAGCGGGCGGGGCAGATTTGCCAGCGTGTTCGCCGTTTTGTCGAAGTCGCTGTCCAGATCTGCCGTCCTCTTGTTCTCCTCGACCACGGCGTTGAACTTATCGTAAACGTCATAAACGGTATCGTCGGGTGCAAAATGCACCTTGATACAGGTGTCGGGCGAATCCGCCGTCATAGCCTTTTTGATAGTCATGACCACCGTGATGTCATTTCTTGCGTAAATGCGCTGTCCGTTGACAAATCTGTTAAGCGCCGGGCGCTGGGAAACGGTGCGGATATACGCCGCAAGAATTACGTGAAGAATACTGAAATTAACACGTCCCGACGCCACCATCTGCCGACAGAATCTCTCGGTTTCGGTAATATCAAACTCATCTGCAAACTGATTGAGCGCGTCGTTTCGGTCCGGCATTATGAACGGCATAAACTTATTCATAGCGTGAAGCGTGCGTATGTATCTACCGTCGGGTCTATCCTTGAATCTCTTTTTTCTCTTTGCGGGGAGTGGCGTGCGGGGAGTGTTGGGGTTCTCAGCGGAAATGTTATATTCAATTCCGATATTTTGTGTTAACGTCGTCATAGTCGCTCCTCGTTTGTTTTATTAACAACATTATACCTTATATTTTGTCGAAAATCAAGAGCTTTATTGATAAAGTTTACATTTATTTATATTGCGGAGCAAATTTTCCACGCCCTCTTGATATTCACGCCAAACTGTGCTATAATTTTTATAATGAATAATATTCGAGGTTTTGATATGAAGCACGTAGACATATACACCGACGGCGCTTGCCGCGGAAATCCGGGCGTCGGAGGGTACGGCGCCATTCTCGTATACAACGGCCACGAAAAGGAGCTTTCGGGGGGCGAGCGCGAAACCACCAACAACCGTATGGAGCTGACGGCAGTCATCGCCGCGCTTTCCGCGCTCAAAGAGCCCTGCGATGTCACCCTCACCTCCGATTCAAAATACGTCACCGACGGAATCACAAAGGGCTGGGCGGCATCCTGGAAAAGCAAGGGATGGAAAAAAGCCGACAAGTCCCCCGCCCTCAATCCCGATCTCTGGGAGGAGCTTTTACGGCTCGTGGACTTCCACGACGTCACCTTCGTCTGGGTGCGCGGACACGCAGGTCACCCCTATAACGAGCGCTGTGACGCCCTTGCTACCGCCTTTGCGGACAGCTTGAAATAATCTCTTAATCGGTAAGCCCCACACGCGCGGAGCGTGTCGCGACTCTTAACCAAATAAATATCCCCCCGTAACGGGGGATATTTCAGTTTTTGGCATAGCCCTAATACTACCGGCTGCGCACAAGTGCGCTTTATATTGGCCTGTCAGCCATGCAATTATTACTTACTCCCCGTAAACGGGTTTCGCTATAAGCCCTCCTCCGGGAGGAGGGGATGCGACGCTTTAGCGGCTCGGGGAGAAGCCTGCGTGCCAAAAAGATTTTAATCTTTTTTCGTTTCGCGTTCTCCCTCAGTCTTTTGCTTCGCAAAATCCAACTCCCTCCCGGAGGGAGCCTTTCACAAAAGATATCCTATCTCTATCCCTTGTTTGCTTTTTTTCATCGGTTAACCTCTTTTGAACCACGCCACTATGGCGGGGTTTTCGTTTTACAAAAACTGCTCCAAGCAAGTAAATGCTCGGAGCAGCTTTTTAGTTATTTCTTGTTGACAAAGCAGATCTTTTCGATCACAACATCCTCAAGGGGCTTATTATTCGAATCCGTGTCCACCACGTGAATGTCGGTAATTACGTCAAGTCCCGCAACAACGTATCCAAACGCCGCATAATCACCGTCAAGATGCAGAGCGTCGGGGCCGCTGACGATAAAGAACTGCGAGCTTGCGCTGTTGTATGCAGGCGTGCGTGCCATGGAGATGACACCGGGAACGTGGCTGATATTGTTTACCACACCGTTATTGTAGAACTCTCCCTTGATGCTTGCAACGTCCTGACCGCCCGAAAGCGTTGCGTCACCGCCCTGTATCATAAAGTCCTCTATAATGCGGTGCATTGTAAGTCCGTCATAGAACTTCTGACCCACGAGCTTTTGGAAGTTCGCAACCGTGATAGGTGCAGCGTCTGCACGCAGGCGGATAATAACGTCTCCGTAATCCTTGAAGGTTATTTTTACGTATTCGGAGGTCTTGTCAGCTTCGGCGAATGATGAAACGCTCTCCGAGTCAATCTCGTCCTCAATAGCATCCATATCCACCACGGTTTCTAACTCGGCAGTGGTAGTTGCGGCTGTTGTGGTAGTGGTATCGCCATCTTTGCCCTTGTTGCTCACTCCGAGAGCCACGAGCAGCGATACTATGATAATAAGCACAAGTCCTGCTCCGATAAGCGCCGCTATCAGCGTGCTGTTGTCCTTTTTCTGCGGTGCAGCATTGCGTGCGGAGTTTACTCCCTTATTGCTGTACTTTCTGTTTCCCATTTTTTATCCTTTCCTTAATCGGGCGTTGCCCGTCGATATACAGTAAACATTTTAACAGAACTTTACGGCTTTGTCAAGGAAAAATTCACCCTTCGGAAATATTTTATTATATAGGCTACATAATATTCATAAGGGTTTAATTTTTTTGCGCGGAGGTCGGATAATGCAAACGAAGGGAGCGGAGCTTTCAAAAACGGCAGTAATGATACTGTCCGCCGTGGCGGTGATAGCCGCTATCATTATATTCGGCGGACAGATATGGGGCATTCTCTCCCCCTTTGCTTTTGCGTGGCTGATATCTCTTGTCACCCGTCCGCTATCGCTGAAGCTGTACCAAAAAACAAAGATACCGCAAAAGCTGTGGGCGGCGGTTTTGATAGTCGCCTCGGTAGCGGCGATAGTGTCGGCGGCGGTGTTTGGAATTGTCCGCGCGTGGGAGGAGCTTACGGTGCTTCTGTCGGGGATAAACGCAGGAAATTCCCCCGTGGGTGACATATTTTTTACGCTCGGAGATGCCCTTGGAAGCATTACGAAATATCTTCCGCTCCCCGACGACCTCAAAAATTCACCCGCGCTTTACGACTTTTGGAACAGACTTGACTCCGCCCTTGAGGATGCGGTAATGAGCGCGGTTGGCGCTATGGCAGAGCGTATTCCCGCTATCGCCATGGACGTGGCGCGGGCGTTGCCGTCAATATTTTTGTTTCTTACCGTCCTGCTTATGTCGTCTTACTATTTCAGCGTCAGCCACCGCTCGGTCTGGCAATGGCTGATACGAATTTTCGGTGGAGCAGAGTCGGAATGGGGCTCGCGACTCGCACGGCTTGGCGGACGGATATCCTACGCCGCCAAGCGATACGCACGCGCCTATCTTATTTTGATGCTGTTGACCTTTGCAGAAATGTTTGTCGGATTTTCCGCCATCGGCGTGGAATACGCCTTTCTGCTGGCGTGGCTTGTGGCTATCGTTGACTTTCTTCCCGTCCTCGGTGCGGGAACGGTGCTTGTCCCTTGGGCGGCAGTGGCGTTTATAAGCGGCGACACGCCGCTCGGCGCGGGATTGCTTATAATTTTAGGTATAAGCCTCATTATCCGTCAGATCGCAGAGCCAAAGATCGTGGGCGCGAGCCTTGGACTACACCCCTTCGCCTCCCTCACCGCCGTCTATGTCGGTTTTAAGCTCTTCGGCATTATCGGTATGCTTCTCGCTCCTGCCGTCGCTATGCTCTTCACCGCGGCAAAGGAGGGGTAGAGTATGCGGGGCTCTGCCCCATACCCCTCGCTAATTATATGTGGGGCTTCGCTCCACGCCCCACAAGCCTTTCTTGAAAGCAAGGCTTGACCCAAAGAACTTTGCTGCAAAAATTTCTTGTTTAGATTTGTTTAGACGGCGAGAGCCAAAGCTATATCAATAATTTGTTCGATATTTCGGGAGGATAATATCCTCCCGCTTAAATCATTTCCAAATTTCAATTCAACTATCAACTTTCAACTATCAACTCTCAACTAAAAAAATTCCGCCACAGCAAACGTTTGATACCAAACATTCTGTGCGCGGAATTTTTTTGCCCATTTCAGGCTTTGCATCCGAGTCATCGCCTGTAATGAAACCAGGCATAATTCTTTTATTAAAATTACTTCTCAGACTTTACGTCGAGGATCTTCTTGCCCTCGTAGTAGCCGCAAACCTTGCATACGTGCTTCGGACGAAGCATCTCGTTACAAGCGGGATTGGAGCACTTTACCAATCCTACAGCGGTCAGCTTAGAGTTGTTAGATCTTCTGGAATCTCTGCGAGCCTTGGATACTTTTCTCTTTGGTACTGCCATACCGACACCTCCTTATTGAAGCCGAGCGTATTGCTCTCGCTTCGTTTTTATTGGACGAGCCAATCTATCTGAAAACCCATCTGGGTATCATTCATTATTTTCCCTTTTTCTCGGGAGCTATCATATTTCCGTTTTCATCAAACCTGATGGAAGCCAGTGCCGCCCATCTCGGATCTGCCGTTTTGGTGCTGCAGCCGCACGCACCCTCGCGCTTCGGCTTGCCGCAGGTGGGACAGAGTCCCTCACACCCCTCGTCGCAAAGCAGACGCATGGGGAACGAAAGCAGTATCGCTTCCCTTACCAGCTCCGACAGCTCCTCGCCGTCAAGAATTCCGTTTTTGATGACAACGTATTCGTCAACGTTATCCTCCTCTTCCTCGCGGGAAAGAGTACCCTCGGTAACGACCACGCGCTCAAACGGCAGGGTGAAAACGCCTCTGACCGTTTCAAGACAGCGCGCACATTCTCCGCGGTAGCTGACCTGTGCCTGTGCAGACAGATCCATATATCCGCACTCATTGACCGCTCCGCCGTTGACGTTATTGCTTGTAATAACGCCGCTCAAGCGAGCCTGTCCCTCAAATTCCACCCCGGCGGGGGCTTCGGGATCAAGTAGGATATCAAGCTCTATCCGCTGAGTTTCCCCACGCAAGATGGGGCGCAAATCAAGATTCATATCTTACCTCCGAGGCAGTTGCCCAATGTCGGCACAAAACGCGACAGCATATATTATAACCTATTTTTTTGCGCTTGTCAATACTTTTACCAAAAATTATTCCACTTTAACAAATCCGCACAAATTGCGGAGCAAAACCCGCGCGGCGTATATATCCATTCAACCAAAAAGCTGCTGTTATCTGCACTTGACGGAAAGCTCCATGAAGCACCGCTCCGCCTCACCGCCGCGTATCTCGACGATATAATCCAACACGAGCACACCCTCCTCGGGAAGTCTGTTGTCCACCGTCAAACAATGTATTCCCACCTCAAACGGCATAAACGGAGTCTGGTACGAGCTTATCGTTCTGCAGTGAGGGCGAAAGGTCATGGCAGTGCTTACCGCACCGCTTCGAGTCATATTCACAAGACTTTTGTCACTGTGGCGGAAGGTTATACAGGACAGCGAGCCTTCAAGCCCCGTAAGCTGACTTTCCTCGTAGCACAGGGTATAGGAATCTCCGTCATCCGTAACGTATCCCTCACTGATGATTTCAAGGCTTTCGGGACTTTGAGTGTCCTCCCCCTTGACGAAATATCCGCCCTTTGCGTCGGATGCCGCCGTGATACCCATCATCAGCTCCGCCTCGGGAGAAAGCTCGCCCTCCTCAGGCTGGTCCTCTCCGAGTATTGCCGACAAAATTCCGTCGAAAAGTGATGCGTGAACTCCGCGTCTTTCGGTTTTTATGGTTATTATTGCAGGTGTTTTTTTGAGATTCATATTACTGTTCCTTGCGTTTTTTTCTTACTTTGTTATTGTAACATATTTATCCGAAAAAATCAATGAAAAATGGTAAATTATTATTGACAAACCGCCACTTATGTGCTACAATGATGGTCTTAATCAGTATTGAGATATAAATTTTCATTGGAGTGTAGCATAATGAATTCTCCCACAAAGAATCAAAAGGTAAAGGTTGCCGTTTGCATTGGCGTCATGTGCGCCGTTTCCTATCTTGCCATATACGTGGCGCGTAATATTCTGAGTGCAGTATCCCCGCAGATCAAGGGAGAAGGTATACTCAACGAATCCCAATACGGAATGCTTACTTCAATTTATTTCTTTGTCTATGCAATAGGTCAGCTTATCAACGGCGCTATCGGAGATAAGATAAGCGCAAAATATATGATGAGCATCGGTCTTGTCCTTGCGGGCGTGGCTAATTTCGTTTTTCCTCTCTTTAGTGATTCTCTCGCCGGCATGTACGTATCCTATGGCGCAACCGGCTTTTTCCTTGCTATGATATACGGTCCTATGACCAAGGTGGTAGCCGAAAACGTAGACGAGCTTTACGTTGCCCGTTGCTCACTCGGATATAACTTCTCATCCTTCTTCGGCTCCCCCGCGGCGGGCATGCTTGCCGCGATATTTACCTGGCAGACCTCATTTAACATCACCTCCGCACTGCTCGTGGTCATGGGTATAGTTACCTTTGCTTGCTTTGCCGTATTCGAAAAAAGAGGCATTATCGTTCCCCAAAAGCGCGTAGTGCATAAGCACCAGGGCGACGGAATAAGGTCACTTATTAAGCACGACATCATAAGATTTACCTTGATAAGCATCTTGACCGGCGTAATTCGCACCACGGTGATCGCTTGGCTCCCCATGTATCTTACGGATTATCTCGGATATGCCGAATCCTCATCCGCGTTGGTGTTTACGGTTGCGACGTTCATTATTTCCTTCACCGCGTTCATTTCGGTATTCTGCTATGAAAAAATGGGACGCAATATGCTTCACTCCGTGCTGGTCTTCTTTATAGTGGCTACCGCGGGCTTTGCACTTTTGTATTTCGTCAAGCACTCTGTTCTGAATATAGCTATTATCGTTATCGCGATCATGGCGTCCAACGCAGCCGCCTCCATTCTCTGGAGCGTATACTGCCCCAGCCTGAAGGAAACAGGCATGGTTTCGTCGGCTACCGGATTTTTGGACTTTGCAAGCTATATGTCGGCGGCGGCATCCACCGCTGTTTTCGGGAACGCGGTCACCGCTATCGGATGGAGCGGACTTATCCTTGTGTGGCTTGGACTTATGGTAGCGGGAATACTCGTCAGTATTCCGTTTAAATTCCGCCGTAAAACGGCGTGAGAAAAAATCCCGACTTTCAAATTTTCGAGAGTCGGGATTTTTATTTCAAATGCCTTGACAAAATAGGAAAAACAAGGTACAATATAATAGGAAAAACAAGGTTCAATATAATAAATATATCTTTAAAGGAGAAATTCTATGGATACGTTGACCACCATAAGGAATATTGCCTCTAATTTTACCTATGAGGGCGAGCTTGTCGGCTACACCGAGCTGAAGGCGGGAAATATAAACACGACCTACCGCATCGAATACGAGTGCGGAAATAAAACCACCGCGTACATACTTCAGAAAATCAACACCTTTGCGTTCAAGGACCCAGAGGGGCTTATGAATAACGTCAGCCTTGTAACCGAGCATATCGCGGCGGCTATCAAGGCTCGCGGAGAGGACCCCGAGCGCCGCGTGCTTAGATTTGTAAAGGCTAAAAACGGTACTTATCTTTACACCGACGTCGAGGGTGGCGCTTGGCGTTCCTACCTTTTCGTTGGAGATTGCACAGCTTACGACAAGATCGAGGACCCGAAGCATTTTTACGAGGCAGGCGTTGGCTTTGGAGAATTTCAGCGCGACCTTGCAGACTTCCCTGCCGAAAAGCTGGTTGAAACCATCCCGAATTTCCACAACACTGCTAAACGCTTTGACACCTTCCTCGCTTCCGTTGCCGCAGACGCAGCGGGCAGAGTTGAGTCGGCACAGGTCGAGATAGACTTTGTAAATTCCCACAGGGATATGTGCAGTGCCATTGTTGACAAAATGGAATCGGGTGAGCTTCCCGTCCGCGTGACTCACAACGACACCAAGCTCAACAACGTGCTTATCGACAACGCAAGCGGTCACGCACTCTGCGTTATCGACCTTGATACCGTTATGCCCGGCTCGGCTCTCTACGACTTCGGAGATGCTGTCCGCTACGGTGCTTGCACCGCGGCAGAGGATGAGCCCGACATATCCCGCATAGGCTTCTCCATGGAGCTGTTTGAGCAGTTTACCCGTGGGTTTGTTGAAAAGACCAAGGAAAACCTCACCCGCGAGGAGATCCTGCTGCTCCCACTGGGCGCAAAGGTCATGACCTGCGAGCTGGTCATCCGCTTCCTTACCGACTATCTTGACGGCGACAAATATTTCAAGATACTCTACCCCGAGCATAATATCGTGCGCACTCGCGCGCAGATCAAGCTGCTTTGCGAGATGGAGGCGCACTACGACGAAATGTGCGACTTCGTAAAGAGTCTTATAGACTGATAACACCTACTTACTACTTTAAACTGTAACGCCGCCGAGGGCGGCACGGAGGAACAAAATGCATAACATCAAATTCGGAACAGGCGGCTGGAGAGCCATTATCGGCCGCGACTTTATCGAGAGTAATATCCGTCTTGTGGCACAGGGAATCTGTCTGCTTGCCAAAGAGGAAGGAAAAACCGACAAGCCCATTATTATCGGCTACGACCACCGCTTCTTGTCGGAAAATGCGGCAAAATGGATCGCCGAGGTGCTTGTGGCAAACGGTATCGACGTCTGGTTTTTGGGACGCTCCGCACCCACTCCACTAATTATGCATACCGTTCTCCGACAAAATCTGTATTACGGAATTGAAATAACCGCAAGCCACAACCCCGCCTCCTACAACGGAGTCAAGCTTATCGTCGAGGAAGGACGCGACGCGCCTATCGAGACTACCGCTCGCCTTGAAGAGCTGATTGCGACTTTAAGAGAGGAGGATATTGAGTCCACTCCTTTTGACGTTGCGGTCGGGGACGGCAATATTACCTATCGCAAAAATCCCTTTAACGGATTTATAGACGATATTCTTTCGGTTATGAACATTCCCGCCATGCGCGAGCACGGCGCGAGAGTGCTGTTCGACCCCATGTACGGCTCGGGAACTTATCCTCTGATGGTAATTCTCTGCACCGCACGCTGCACCGTGGATATGATTCACAACACCCGCGACGCGCATTTTGGCGGTAACCTCCCCGCCCCCACCGTTGCAGGACTCGGCGAGCTTGCCACCAAGGTGCAAAACGGCAAGTACGAGCTGGGTATCGCATTTGACGGCGACGGCGACAGACTTGGTATTATCGACAGAAACGGACGCTACATCAGCGCAAACGAAATTCTCGTTATGCTGTATTGGTATCTCCACGAAATAAAGGGCTGGAGCGGACCCGTGGTGCGCAACCTCGCTACCACGCACATGCTGGACGTTATGGCGGCTGACTTCGGCGAAAAATGCTATGAGGTCCCCGTCGGATTCAAGTACATCTCCTCTATGATAGACGAGGTCGACGCGGTGCTTGGCGGAGAATCCTCGGGCGGTCTGACCGTGCGCGGTCACATTCACGGCAAGGACTCGGTATACGCCGCTTCCCTGTTTGTTGAAATGATCTCAGTGGTTGAAAAATCACCCTCCGAGATACTTGCAGAGCTTGAAGCAAGGTACGGAAAATTCGTGCTTGTTGAGGATAACATCAGCTTCACCGCAGAGCAAAAGGAGCTTGCCAACAAGGTTATTTTCACCGACAAGGCTCTGCCTGAATTCGGTAAGAAGATTACCCGCGTAGGATATGATGATGGCTGTAAGGTATACTTTGAGGACAATTCCTTCGTTATCTGCCGCTTCTCGGGCACAGAGCCCCTGCTCCGCATATTCGCAGAGGCAGAGAGTGCAGAGATCGCTGCCTCTTACATAGATGCGTTTCGTAAGCTTCTGGCTATGAACTAATATACGAATATAAAAAGGCTCCCTTGTGCAAAGGGCGCTGGCGAGCGAAAGCGAGACTGGGGGATTGTAATTCTTTTACTTTACAACCCCTCCGCCACGGCTTTACCGTGCCACCTCCCCTTACACAGGGGAGGCTTTGAGTAAGGTCACAGAGTTGCTTTGGTGACTTTATACGATCTTAAATACGGGAGGAACTTTTTCCTCCCGTATTTAAAAATCAGAACCTTATTCGTTTGACGGATATTGCGCGATAGGGCGCGTTATCCTCAAGCTCAAAAAGCACGGCGCTTGCCTTAACCTCACCCTCGGCGACCTTAAAGCGAGCAGGCATGTGAGTGCGCATTTTGTATATTACAGCCTCTGCATCTGTACCGAGAATACCTCCGCACGGGCCTGTCATGCCGATATCCGTAATATACGCCGTGCCGCGCGGCAATATCTGCTCGTCGGCGGTTTGAACGTGGGTGTGGGTGCCGAAAATGATATTTATCCGTCCGTCAAAATACCGCGCGAGAGCGTACTTTTCGGACGTAGCCTCGGCGTGTATATCCATGACGGAAATATCGTAATTTTCCGCTTCCCTCTCAAGTATTCTATCAACGGTGAAAAACGGATTGTCAAGCGCATCAAGAAAAACAGTACCCATAATATTGATGATGAGCATTCGCACTCCGCACGCGCGAATAATTGAGTAGCCCACACCCGGACATTCTGCGGGATAGTTTGCGGGGCGGATTATCTTGTCGGGCGAGCCGTCAAGAAGCGCGCCGATATCCCGACAGCGGAAGGCGTGATTTCCAAGGGTGATGAAGTCCACTCCCGCCGACAGTATTCCCTCTGCGTCAGATGCCGACACGCCGTGTATCTCACTCGCGTTTTCACCGTTGGCTATAACAAAGTCAGCGCCGAGCTGCGCTCTTACTCCGTACAGCTTTTTGGAGAGATGCTCTACTGCAACTCTGCCAACCACATCTCCTATGGCAAGTATTTTCATAAAAATTTACCTTTCTATCTGCCCACTCGGCAGAGAACGTCACAAATATTATACACCTTGTCCGCGCTTTTGTCAAGGCGGACGGAAAGGAGTCCGACAGCCATGAAAAATATCAGTCAAAGCCCTATCACCGCACTCTCGGGAGTGGGAAACACACGCGCTCAAAGCTATGCGCGCATGGGCATACACACAGTATACGACCTTGTGATGCACTTCCCCCGCGCTTACGAGAACAGAGGGGACGTGCGCCTGCTGTCGGATACGGCGGAGGGTATGAATTCCTCCGTTATCCTTACCGTGTCCACCGAGTGCAAAAAAAGCCTTATCAAAGGACGCGGACGACGAATGACGCTGCTCAAGTTCCGCGCCTTTGACGACAGCGGAAGCTGTGAGATAACCTATTTCAATCAGGAATATCTCAGCTCTGCCTTCCACATCGGCTCGACCTTCCGTTTTTACGGAAAGGTGGAGAAAAAGGGCAACCGCTACTTTATGTCCTCCCCCGAATACGAGTCATACACCGAAAGCGTGCCGCTCCCTCCGCTCTGCCCCGTCTATCCGCTGACGGCAGGAGTTTCCAATAAAATGATAACCTCGCATATCGCGCAGGTGCTTGACGGTGCGGTAAACAGCATCCCCGACTATCTGCCCGAGGACGTGCGCTTGCAAAACAGACTGTGCGCTCTTTCCTACGCGCTGACACAGATCCACCGTCCTGAAAGCTTTGAGGCATTGGGACGCGCCAAGCGTCGACTCGCATTTGACGAGTTCTTCCGCTTTGCGCTGGGGCTCGGCACTGTCGGTCGTACAGTCCGCCACGAGGGTGCGCCCGTTTGCCGCATCAGTGACAGCGAAATGCAAAAATTCTATTCCCTGCTCCCCTATCACTTAACGGGCGCACAGGAAAGAGCTATCCGCGAGATACGCGCGGACATGGCAAAAACCACTTCTATGAATAGAATTCTGGTGGGCGACGTAGGTTGCGGAAAGACCGTGTGCGCCGCCGCCGCCATATTCGTAGCCGTGCGCTCGGGGCGTCAGGCGGCGCTCATGGCACCCACGGGAATACTTGCAAATCAGCACGCCGCAGACCTCATTCCCATGTTTGAAGCGCTCGGAATCCGCGGCGCACTGCTCACGGGTGCGACTCCTGCTGCGCAAAAACGCAAGATATACGAAGCACTTTTGTCGTCCGACCCGAGCAAGCGTCTTGATTTCGTGGTGGGAACGCAAGCACTGCTGTCCGAGGGCGTGGGATTTGCCGCACCGGGACTTATCATTACCGACGAGCAACACCGCTTCGGAGTAAATCAGCGCGCAAAGCTATCCGAAAAGAACCACGACTCACATCTGCTTGTCATGAGTGCAACGCCCATTCCCCGCTCTCTCGCACTCGTGCTTTACGGCGACCTCGACATCTCGCGGATTGACGAAATGCCCCCCGGTCGTCAGCGCGTTGACACCTTCGTAGTAGACGAGAGCTATCGCCCCCGCCTTGAAGCCTTTATCCGCAAAAACGTGGACGCGGGCGGTCAGGTGTACGTAGTCTGCCCCGCGGTTGAGGAAAAAACTCAGCTTGAGCTTGAACGCGAGGAGGACGAGGTGCTGGGACTCATACCCATGACGGCAAACTTCGATTTTTACGATTCTTTAGTACGCGACGAGGAGAAAAAAGCCATTCCCGAAATGCGCGCTGCCGTACAGTTCGCGGGTGAGCTTCAGGAAAGGCTGGACGGTTATTGTGTTGCCTTCGTTCACGGAAAAATGAAAAATTCGGAAAAGGACGCGGTAATGCGCGACTTCGTCGACGGCAAGATACAGGTGCTTGTATCCACCACCGTTATTGAGGTAGGTGTCAACGTGCCAAACGCTTGCCTTATGATAGTGGAGAATGCGGAAAGATTCGGACTTTCTCAGCTTCACCAGCTTCGCGGACGAGTAGGCAGAGGACACAGAAAGTCCTACTGCGTGCTTGTAAGCGCTCTCCCACCTTCGGCAAAAAAATCAACCGCCTACGCGCGGCTGGATGTTATGAAAAACACCTATGACGGCTACAAGATTGCCGAGCAGGACCTCGCACTCCGAGGCCCCGGTGACTTTCTTGCACCTGCATCGTCGGGCGCGGGAGGCATCCGTCAGAGCGGCGGCTTTGACCTGAAAATGGCGGAGGGCTGGCAGGACAGCTCGCTTATGGAATCCGCATTTGAGGCAGCCAAGGATATTTTGCGGACAGATGCCGACCTTTCGGCGCACCCCGACCTGCGCGAGATAGTCTACCGCAATTTTGAGGATATGGGAAATATAATGAACTAAAAAAATGCTGTCGAATCAGGAGCGTTCCCTAATTCGACAGCATTTTTATCATACATTTGTCGGAAGCACCGTACGCAAGCGAGAAAGATGTGCGTCCTCGCCAACACCTTCGATTATCCATTTTCCGTTATCATATACGGCTTTCGTGACCGAGGCATTTGACACCCAAGGAATATTTTTCATGTCATCCATGGGCTTCCCCTCGCCAAGGCACAAAAATGCACGTATGGGTGTGGCATGAGTGGCGACGACCACGGTACTGCCATCGTTCTCCTTGGCGATCTCGATGCAGGCGGCAAGCACGCGCCGGGCAAGAGCGCACACGCTCTCCCCGCCATCACAGGTACAGTTACCTATATCCTGTCGCCATCGGGTGTAGCCGTCCTTGTATTCAACCCCAAGCACGTCAAATTTCTTGCCCTGCCACTCTCCCGCGTATATCTCGCGAAGCTGAGGACAAAGCAAAAGCTCTGCCCCCGACGCCTTGGCAATTATTTCTCCCGTTTTCTTGGCGCGACAAAGATCGCTGGCATACACTCGGCTGACTTGATAATTTTTCGCAATATACCTTGCCGTCATTGCCGCCTGCTCCTCGCCCTCGGGCAGAAGAGCCACGTCCGCTTGTCCTGCAAAAAATTTTTCTCGGTTTGCCTCGCTCTCGCCGTGCCGCACGAATAGTAAAGTTGTCATAGCTTCCTTCCGTATCAGGGGCTGACTCAAAGCGAGTCAGCCCCTGGTGGTTTTATTCCTTTTTCTTGCCCTTGGCAAGCATGGGGATAACTGCAAGTCCGAGAACTGCAAGGATTCCGTAAGATACGGTAGCGGAGCATCCGCTCGGCTCGGATATTCCGTCGGCGGTGTTAGTCGCGCCCTCGCTCTCAGGCTCGGTGGTGTCGGGGTGAGTCAGTATTGTATCAATATCGCTCTCACTCTCGGGCTCGGAGGTGCTCTCCTCACCGTCGGTTGTCTGACCTGCCTCAACCACGGGCAAGATCTCGCTGTCGTAGTATCCGCAATCGGGGCAGTTGAACTCGCGGAGTCCCTCGTATTCCTCGGTGGGCTGAAGCACTACCTCCCACTTTCCTGCCTCGTGAGAGCAGGTTGGCTCTGTGGTAGTACCCTCAGGCTCTGTCGTGGATTCTTCGGGCTCGACAGGCTCTGTATCCGAGGTGGCAGGCTCAGAGGTTTCGGGATCAACGGGCTCGGTGTCCGACTCGGACTCAGGCTCAGAGGAAACAGGCTCGCTTTCAGACACATCAGGCTCGGTCTCGCTATCCTCGCCACCAACGTTTTCCCAAGCATAGGTTACGGTGATGCTTGCAAGTCTTCCCTGCGCCGCCATAGTAAACTTTACGGTTTCGGAATTCGGAGTGATGATGTAGTTATCGCCGTCGACGGTAAAGTCGTAGCCTGCGGCGGTAAGCGAATCTCCGATAGCAGTCTTAAATCTAGCCTCGCCTGCCGCGGTGAACACGATTTTGGTTATCTTGTTTCCGCCAGCGGTGACCGTAACGTCGGAGTTCTTATACATACGCAAGGGATTGGAGTAGTCGGCAATAGCGGTAGAGGTACTTGTCTTATCATTCGTAAGAGTAATACCGCTGCCCTCCCATACCTGCTGATTTTCGTCAAAAGACGTGCGGTTAGCAGTGCTGTCAAACGTCAGCGTAGCCGTAACCGTGCCGTCGGGGTCAACGTCGGGGATCACAGGCTTTGTGGTCGTAGGCTCGGTGTCCGACTCGGTCGGCTCGGTTACGGTAGGCTCGGTCACGGTAGGCTGAGTCTCGGTTTCGACGGGGAGGTCCTCCTCGTCGCAATATATGGTTGCGTTGATGCTTGCAATTCTTACCTGATTGCTCTCTGCGTCCAGCTTAATCATAGGGTAGCCCGCAGTGTCTACGGTGTAGTCCTTGTAGGCAGTGGTTGTAGCTACGTCCTCAATGAGCGTCCATTCGCTGCCGTCATTTGAACCATAAACCATAAGGTGAGCCGCCTTGTAGCCTGCGTTAAACGTAAGACTGCCAAAGACATTGCCGTCTGCAAGAGTCAGAATCGCCCAACCGTCGTTATCATCACTCTGGTACAGTCTGAGCTGTGAGGTAAACCAAGCGCCACCGTTGTGAGTGGTCACGGTAAGGTAATCGTCAAGCTTATGAGTTTCGTCACCGTACTGCTCGCCCGCGGTGTAATCCGCGAAGGTATACAGCTTGTTAAAGCTTGCGTCGGGGAGATCGGGATCGATGGGCTTCGTAGTCGGTTCGGTTTCCGTGGGCTCTGTTACCGTAGGCTGCGTTTCGGTGGTGTTTCCGCCCGAAGCGGTATCAACGGTTACGAGAGCGCTCGTAAACGAGCCATCTCCGCCCGCATAGGAGATCTTGGACGCGCTGAAGGTTTCATAAGTGTCGTACATTCCGAGATAGCACTCGGTACCGTCGGCGACGGTAGTGGTGAGCGTATTATAGGTGGTATTCCAAGTAAATACCGCCGCGTCGCTTGCAGAGGTAACAAAGCCCGCGTTGTAATATGTATTGTTCTGCTTTACGGTGATGTAGGTCTTTGTTCCGTTGAGTGTAAAGTACACCTTATATCCGCCGTCTGCCGCTTCAAGATAAATGTCAACGGCGGAGCCTGCGTCCTCGGTAGCGGCAAAATAGTAATCCTTGTTTGCCACTTCGCCGGTAAGGTAAAGCTTCTTGCCTACCGTCTGGTGATCGGTCATCAGCTTATATGCCACGCCAACCTCGGGATTTTCAATAACAGTTACGGTTACGGAAGGAGTGGGATCAGGAGTTATGATATCCGAGCCGCCCGTGCCGATGTCAATATTTCCGCCGCTTGCAAGTCCCGAGGGAGTTACCATATCGGTGGGAACGCTCTTGCCGAACAGCAGCCAAGCGTACTCGGGATAGTCAACGAACACGTTTCTCGTGCCCGTGATAGACTGAACGGAGTCGTTACGTCCCATTTCCCAGGTGTCAACGGGGTCTGCCGCCATCCACTTAAGCATAACGTCCATGCTCTCCATAACGCCATTTGTTCCCCACATGCGGTTGGTGTTGCCCCAACGGACGTAGGTGTAGAGCATGATACGAGCCACGTCGCCGCGAAGGTCGTGAGCGCCGCCGCTTTCGGAGTTAGGATTGTAATAGCCCGAGGACTCGCCGTATGCAGTGTTACCACGGCTACTGTTTTCGGATACAGAAGTGGGGCGGAGCATCATAATGTCGTTCTCGTCGCTTCCGCCAAGTCCCTTACTGTTGGGCCAGGTATGCTCTCGGTTCCATGTGCTGCCGCCATCCCAGGTTCCGCTTACGGACTTACCCGAATAGAAGCTGGAGATAGTGCTTATGTCACTGAAGGTACAGTCGGTGTACTTGTAAAGGTCGCGAGTCTCGCCGTAATCCGTGATGTGGCTATGCTTGGAGCTCATAAAGCTCTTGAGCTGAGAATACAGCGCACTCTGAGGTGCATTGGACTGCGACGTGCCGCCGGAATACTCTGACATCACGTCAAAGGTATAATTGCCTGTGTAGAAGCTTTGTGCTTTGGTGGAGAGGAACACGCAGTCCAAAGCACAAAGC
>SVQX01000028.1 GCA_015065065.1 Oscillospiraceae bacterium | reverse complement strand
CTCCGTTGCCGCCGTCATACCGTGTGCCCTTACGAACACACTGACGGGCGAGTCTTCACTTGCGGTAGCCGCCAAAGCCTCAATATCGTCCTCGCCTATGACCTCAACTCCGCCACGGCGCAAACGCTCGTTATAAATATCATTGTGTATCAAGCGACCGAGCGTATATATCCGCTCGCCCGCTCTTGCCGTTGCCATTGCCTTCTCCACTGCGGCGGTCGCCCGCGCAACGCCGAAGCAAAAGCCTGCGTTTTTTGCCACAATGACGTTATCCTTCATAATCTCTCCTTAAAAGCTCAATCTCCCAGACCGCAAGCGCGCTCAAATAAAAGCTTGCTCACTCTTGCGTATTCGCCAACCGATTCTCCGTCGTATCCTATCTCCTCGGCGGTAATCGGCTTTCCGATATAGATATCTATCCGTCTGAAAATTCGTGGGCAGTTATCCTTTGTTTTGATATAGACGGGAAGCACGGGCGCACCCGATTTCACTGCTATCATTCCCGCGCCCGAGCGCACCTCGGTCTCGAGAGGGTTCTGTCCCTTGCGGCGAGTGCCCTGCGGGAACATTCCCACGGTTCTGCCCTCGCCAAGCATAGCGATTGTATGGCGTATAGCGCCCACGTCAGCACCGCCGCGCTTGACGGGATAAGCGCCGAGGGCGCGCACAAGCTGACTCAGCACGGGAACCTTGAAAAGCTCCGCCTTTGCCATAAAATGCGGCTGCTGATTGTTAAGCGCCGAGCACAGCCACACCGGGTCAAGCACCGTCAAGTGATTACACACCAGCAGATAAGCACCCGCACCGCGCGCAGGCTCATTCTCCGCGCCGTGGACGTGAATTCGAAATATCCATCTGATGGGATACTTCAGAAGCGTATGCACGACAGCATAAGCTTTGCCGCGACTTTTTTCTCTGTATCTTTTATTTATCTTTTCTTGTTTCTTCGCGTTCATTTAAAATTACTCCGTTCAAAGACTTATATTCTTTGATGCCAGCGTGTCCTCAATAAGCTTTATGAGTGCCTCAAGGCTTTCCTCAAAGCCTCGCTCGGAATTGTCAAAATGTATTGCGTCGGGCGCGGCTACCGCAGGGGCGATCTCTCGCTCGCTGTCCTGCTTGTCGCGTGCTATTATGTCGCTCAGTATCTCCTCGTAGGAAGCGGGCATTCCCTTCTCCTCCAGCTCTGCACAGCGGCGACGGGCTCTTGCCTCAATGGACGCGGACATAAAGATCTTCACGTCGGCATTGGGAAGAATGACCGTGCCTATATCTCTGCCGTCCATAATTACGGAATTGGTATTTGCGATATCCTTTTGCACATCAAGGAGAAATGCTCTGACGGCAGGCACCTTTGCAACTGCGGATGCGTACATGGATATCTCGTTTTCGCGAATTTTGTCGCCGAGATTTTCGCCGTTGAGATACACGCTCTGTCCGCCGTTTTCAAATTTTACCTCAATGTGTATGTCGTCCAGCACTCCCACTACCTTATCTATCTCGGCAAGGGATATGCCGCATCCTCTTGCGTAATAGCCGATAGTGCGGTAAAGCGCTCCCGTATCAACGTAAACGATGCCCATTTTCGCCGCCACACGGCGGGAAAGAGATGATTTGCCCGATCCGCTCGGACCGTCAATGGCAATTTGAATATGACTCATATCTACCTCTCAAAAATTTAATATCCTTTTATTTCACGCGCGATCGCCCCACCCGCCGCTCTTGCGGTGGAAAAGGCTATCTGCAAATTAAAGCCACCCGTGTATGCGTCAAGATCAAGTATCTCGCCCGCAAAATAAAGTCCGCGGACTAGCTTGGATTCCATAGTTTTGGGGCTCACCTCTTTGACCGAAACGCCGCCCTTCGTCACTATCGCCTCGGCTATGGGACGAAATCTTACGGGAGAGAGCTTGAGTCCGTGAAGCACGCTCACAAGCCGTCCCCTCTCCTCTTTCGTAATGGCATTTACCTTTTTGCGATAAGGTATTCCTGTCAGATCCGCCACAGGCTCTATCGCCTTTTGAGGAAGCAGATCGGACAGCGCGTTGATAAAATCGCGATTGGAATACTTGGCAAAATCCGATACTATTCTCGTATCAAGAGTTTTATCGTCTAAGGCGGGCTTTAAGTCTATGAGTATTTCGTACTTACCCGCTTCAAGGTCGGGAATATGCGCCGACGCACTCAGTACGAGCGGTCCTGTTATTCCGAAATGGGTGAACAAAAGCTCCCCGAAATCCTCAAAAACAGTTGCCCCGCTCTCGCATCTAACCACCTTCAAGCGCACGTTGCGAAGCGACAATCCCATCATTCGGCTGCAAATATTGCCCTCGCACACAATAGGAACGAGTGAGGGGCATATTTTTTCGATACTGTGCCCTGCCGATGCGGCGAGCTTGTGTCCAAGTCCGTCCGAGCCGGTGGTGGGATACGAGCAGCCGCCCGTAGCAAGCAGTACAAAGTCCGCGCCAATCATTTCAGCGCCCGCCTTGACACCGCACACACCGCCGTCGTCAAAATGCAGTCCCGTGACCTTTTTATTGATAAGCTCCACTCCCAGCTCACGGCAGTGGCGATACAATGCGTCTACCACGTCGGAAGCCTTGTCCGATACGGGGAAAACGCGCTTTCCGCGCTCCACCTTCAAGGGGACACCAAGCTCCTCCAAGTAAGCCCTGGTATCCTGCGGAGAAAACTGCGCAAGTGCCGTATACAGAAATCGCGGATTGGTGGGAACGTTTGACAAAAATTCGTCGCGGTCGCAATCGTTTGTAAGATTGCAACGTCCCTTGCCCGTAATGCGCAGCTTTTTACCCACTCGGTCGTTGCGCTCCAGCATAAGCACGCGCACGTCCCTGCCAACGTCAAAGCCGCCGTCGCGCAGTGACTCTGACACCGTTGCCGCGGCAAGCATACCTGCCGCGCCCGCGCCCACGACTGCCACGGTATACGAGGGAGAAATATATGCATCAGCCATAGAATACCTCTCCGAACAAGGCTTGTCAACCTTGGTTTTTATCGTAAACGTCGTACTCGTCCCAGATAAGCTCAAGTCGGCTGAGTCGCTCGCGCACCTCAAGCTGCTTTGCTCTTGCCACAGCCACTACCATAGCGTTAATGATACTGAGCGGTGCTACGAGAGAATCGACGAAGGATGCCATATCGCTCTGCGCCACAAGCAATTCCGTCGCATGAACGGCGATAGGCGATGCGTCGTTATCCGTAAGCGCCACAACGTCCGCTCCCGCGTGACGGGCAAACTCAACGGCGTTAATAATACGCTTTGAGTACCGTGGAAAGCTGATAGCTATCATTACGTCCCCTTCTCCAATATCAAGAAGCTGCTCGAACATTTCACTGCCCGAGGTGGTCTGTATAAACTTGACGTTATCAAACATCATACGGAAATTATAATTAAGGAAGCCTGCAAGGCTGGAGGACGAGCGCACGCCGATAATATAAATAGTACGGGCGCGGATGATCTTATTCACCGCGTTCTCAAAGCTCTCCTTCGAAATTCCCTCAAGCGTCCGCTTTATCTTGTCCACGTCGGAATTCAGCACCTTTTCAAGCACGTCGCCGTCACCTATCAGGTGATTGGTAACATCCATTCGCTGAAAGGAGGTCAGGCGGGTACGGATAAGCTCCTGCAAGGAACGCTGAAATTCGGGGTATCCCTCGTATCCAAGCTCAATAACAAAGCGAACGACGGTAGACTCCGAAACGCTTACCTCGCGCCCCAGCTTTGCTGCAGTCATGTAAGCCGCCTTATCGTACTGCTCAAGCAGATATCGGGCTATCTGCCGCTGACCCTTGGAAAAGCCGTCCATATTCTCTTCTATAATTTTGAGTATGTCACGTTTCATAAATATGTCCATCCATTCTTTTAATATGGGGATACCGTCACTCTTATAATTATAACACAGCCGCCTCAAAAAGTCAACACCAAAAACGCCCTCCCCACCTTATTTATGCGTCGATCTCTTCTGTTCCTGACGACTGTGAAAAAACGGAAATATTTTGCCATATTTTTTTGCCATTGGCAATATATGTATTTTAAATCGGCATCTGTTGTCGATTAGCGCAAAAAAAAATATTTTTATTTGGTTATTTTTGATATTTACTTTTTCGAAATTTTGTAGTATAATGATTAAGCACCTAAAGAGCGGCCCCAATCCGCGCTTTATAATCCCACAGCACAACCTCATCGCTATATGCTGAGTATCAAGCTTATGATACCGAACACGCAGTCGCGATTTTGGATGTGCTGTATTCTTTTTTGTGATTTTTACAAGAAAAAGGAGCGTTACCGCTCCTTTTTCTGATTATTTGCCGCTCTCGTAAGCGCCGTCCTCATTAAGAGTCGCGAGGTCATCTGCTTCGAAATAGTCTTTGGGATCAACGGAAATTCCGCCCACGGTCATCTCAAAATGCAGATGGGGCTCGTCGGCAAGCTCAAGAATTGCGGTGTCACCCACCACGCCCAGCTTCTGTCCTGCCTTGACGGTCGCGTTTTCAGTGATTCCGCTTGCAAGCTCCTTGGAAAGATTTTTGTAGACGCTGACGGTCTTGTCGTCGTCACCGTGGTCGATAGCAACGCAGGTTCCCATGAGAGCATCCTCCCAGACCTTGGTAACCTTGCCTGCCGCAACTGCTACTACAGGCTCTGCGTCGTCGGTCGCGATATCAAGTCCGATATGAACTCGGTAGTCGCCCATGGTCGCGGAATATACCTGAATTGTGGGGTCGTGATCCTTGGCGATAACGCCTGCGGATACGGGAAGCTGAAAAGTCAGCTTAGTGGGTGCTTCGGTTTCGCCACCGTTGTAGGTGGGTAAGGTTTCCTCACTGTTAAAAACGTCCTTGCTTTCGGTGGTCACATTGCCCGTTGCTCCGTCTGTGGTAACAGAGCCGTCAAGCTTTGAACGGTTTGCGGAAACAGTTACGGCTACTATGATAAGCGTTGCAACCATAAGGGTGGCTACGGTCACTACCACCGCTCTGTTTGAGCATAATCTCTTCAGCTTTTTGCCGAATTCCGAATCTTTGAAGTTTGCCATATTTTTTTCTCCTTTTTCTCACAGCCGTGGCTGTATATTTTTTCGTACCGCCACCGTATGTGTGGTTGGCACTTTTTAGGTACGAACATATTTTTTGCCACTGCGGGAGGGTTTATACAGGAAAGGAGAAAAAATATAAAAGAGTTAGTTGATAGTTGACTTGAAAATTGAAAATGATTGAAGCGGGAGGATGATATCCTCCCGAAATATCGAATAAATTACGGAAATGGCTTCGGCTGCAACCATCTAAACAAGTCTAAGCAAGAAATATTTGTATTGAAGTTCTTTGGGTCAAGCCTTCCTTTCAAGAAAGGCTTGCGGGGTTTGGGGCAGAGCCCCATATATAATCGGGTTTGTGGGGTGCAGGGGCGAAGCCCCGCATAAGGTAAATAAATATCCCCCCGGAGGTATTCAGTTTCGGGCATAGCCCTAATACTACCGGATGCGCACAAGTGCGCTTTATATTGGCCTGCCAGCCATGCATTATTACATACTACCCGTAAACGGGTTTCGCTATAAGCCCTCCTCCGGGAGGAGGGGATGCGACGCTTTAGCGGCGCGGGGAGGAGCCTGCGTGCCAAAAAGATTTTAATCTTTTTTCGTTACGCGTTCTCCCTCAGTCTTTTACTTCGCAAAATCCAGCTCCCTCCCGGAGGGAGCCTTTCACAAAACATATCCTATCTCTATCCCTTGTTTGCTTTTTTCATCGGTTAACCTCTTTTGAACCACTATGGCGGGGTTTTCGTTTTACAACCAACAAGCCCTCTCCGAGTCGGAGAGGGCTTGTTACAATATAAAGCTATTACAGGCCGCGCTTTACGTAGCTTGTGTGGAGGATATGGTGTGCCTTTTCGCTGTTGGGCTCGCCAAAGAACTCCTTATAAAGCGTCATAACAGCCGCGTTATCCTGGGACTTGCGGAGGTCGCAGGCTGCGTCGTCGTTGTAGAGAACAGCAGCGCGAACTGCGCGGAGATCCATGGAAGCGCGAACGCTTGCGGGCTGGATAGGCTGTCCGCCGCCATTTACGCAACCGCCGGGGCAACCCATGATCTCGATAAACTGAACGTCAAGCTCGCCTGCCTGAACCTTCTCAAGCAGAGCCTTTGCGTTGCCCGTACCGGATGCAACCGCAACGCTTACGGTCATATCGCCGAGCTTGTAGGAAGCGGTCTTGATACCCTCAACGCCGCGAACCTCGGTGAAGTCAACAGCCTCAAGCTTCTTGCCAAGAATGATCTCAGCAGCGTATCTGAGAGCTGCCTCCATAACGCCGCCCGTTGCACCGAATATAGCGCCTGCGGACGAGCCGATAGCGAAGGGCTCGTCAAACTTCTCGTCAGCAAGTGCCTTGAAGTTGATGCCTGCCTTTTCGATCATTCTGCCAAGCTCACGGGTGGTAATAGCAACGTCAACGTCAGGAACGCCTGCTGCGGACTGACCCTCGCGTCCTACCTCAAACTTCTTTGCTGTACAAGGAATTGCGGATACAAAGAATATATCTGCGGGATCCCAACCCATCTTCTGTGCGTAGTAGGTCTTAACGACTGCGCCGAACATCTGCTGGGGGGACTTGCAGGTGGAGAGATTCTCCGTCATCTCGGGGAAGTAATGCTCGCAGTACTTGATCCATCCGGGTGAGCAGGAGGTGATCATGGGAAGCGCGCCACCCTTGGTGATGCGGCTTACAAGCTCGTGAGCCTCCTCAATGATGGTAAGGTCTGCGGTGAGGTTCATATCGTATACACCCTCGAAGCCAAGAGCCTTGATAGCCGCAACCATCTTGCCCTCGCAGTCGGTGCCGGGCTCGTAGCCGAAGCACTCGCCGATCTGTGCGCGGACAGAGGGAGCGGTGCAGATGAGAACGTGCTTCTTGGGGTCAGCCAACGCCTCGAATACCTTATCGGTATCGTCGCGCTCATAGAGTGCGCCAACAGGACAGCTTACGATACACTGACCGCAGTTGATGCAGGAGGTATCGCCAAGAGGCATCTCAAACGCAGATGCGATATGAGTGTCAAATCCTCTGTCGTTTGCTCCGATAACGCCGATCTTCTGAACCTGCTTACAAGTTGCTACGCAACGGCGGCAAAGGATGCACTTGTTGTTATCACGAATGATGGGAGAGGACGTGTCGATAGCGTACTCGCTCTTTGCGCCCTCAAAGTAGCTTCCGTCAACTCCGTACTGCTTGCAGAGAGTCTGAAGCTCGCAGTTGGTGCTGCGTACACACTCAAGGCATCTCTGGTCGTGGTTAGAGAGGATGAGCTGGAGGTTCATCTTTCTGGAAGCGGTGATCTTGGGGGTGTTGGTAAGCACCTTCATACCCTCGGTAACGGGATATACGCACGCGGTCACCATACGGTAGGGGCGGTCGTTCTCCGAAACCTCAACAAGGCAAAGACGGCATGCGCCGATCTCATTGATGTCCTTGAGATAGCAGAGGGTGGGAATATCGATATTAGCAGCTCTTGCCGCTTCAAGAACTGTGGAGCCCTTCGGAACAGCATAGTCCCTGCCATTGATTTTAATATTTACAGTTTCCATTATGCCACAATTCTCCTTTTATCAAGATTTGGAAATAGCGTTGAACTTACAGCCTGCCATACAAGCACCGCACTTGATACACTTAGCGGTATCAATGGTGAGAGAAGGCAGCTTATGTCCGGGAGCGATGTAGTCCGTCTTAACGATAGCGTCAACGGGACAGTTCTTAGCGCACTTGCCGCAGCCGATACACTTGTCCTGGTCGATAACGAAGCTGAGAAGCTGCTTACATACGCCTGCGGGACACTTCTTATCAACGATATGAGCGATATACTCGTCACGGAAGAACTTGAGAGTTGCGATAACGGGGTTAGGAGCCGTCTGACCAAGACCGCACAGAGATGCGGACTTGATGTAGTTGCAAAGCTCCTCCATTCTGTCAAGGTCCTCAAGCTCGCCCTTGCCCGAAATGATCTTTTCGAGCAGCTCAAGCAGTCTGCGAGTACCTACACGGCAAGGAGTACACTTACCGCAAGACTCGTCAACGGTGAATTCAAGGAAAAAGTGAGCGATATCAACCATACAGTTGTCCTCATCCATAACGATCATACCGCCCGAACCCATCATACAGCCCATAGCTACGAGGTTATCGTAGTCGATAGGAGTGTCGATAAGGGATGCGGGGATACATCCGCCGGAAGGACCACCTGTTTGTACTGCCTTGAACGCCTTGCCATTAGGAATACCGCCACCGATATCGTAAATAACCTCGCGCAGAGTAGTTCCCATAGGAACCTCAAGCAGACCGGTGTTAACGATCTTACCGCCCATAGCGAATACCTTAGTACCCTTGGACTTTTCGGTACCCATGCCACGGAACCAGTCAGCACCGTTGAGGATAATCTGACCGATATTTGCATAGGTCTCGACGTTGTTCAGAATGGTAGGCTGACCGAACAGACCCTTTACTGCAGGGAACGGAGGACGGGGTCTGGGCTCGCCGCGATTACCCTCAATAGAGGTCATAAGAGCGGTTTCCTCGCCGCAAACAAATGCGCCTGCGCCGAAACGGATTTTCAGCTCGAAATTGAAGTCAGTGCCGAAAATGTTCTCGCCGAGGAGTCCCTGCTCGTGAGCCTGATCGATAGCAATCTGCAGACGGTCGATAGCGATAGGATACTCAGCACGAACATATACGTAGCCCTCGTCAGCGCCGATAGCGTAGCCTGCGATAGCCATAGCCTCGATGATAGCGTGGGGGTCGCCCTCAAGAATGGAACGGTCCATGAACGCTCCGGGGTCGCCTTCGTCTGCGTTACAGCAAACGTATTTCTTTACGTTGCCGCGGTTGCTGCTTGCGAACTTCCACTTAAGACCCGTGGGGAATCCGCCGCCGCCGCGTCCGCGAAGACCGGAATCAAGAACGGTCTGGATAACCTCGTCGGGGGTCATCTCTGTAAGTGCCTTTGCAAGTGCTGCGTAACCGTCGCGAGCGATATACTCGTCGATATCCTCGGGGTCTACAACTCCGCAGTTGCGCAGAGCAACACGGTGCTGGTTTTTAAAGAACGCCATGTCGTGAAGCTTGGACGCGTGGTGGTCACCCGTCATTTCGTGGAACTGCAGACGCTCTACGGGTACGTTGTCGATAAGGTGGGACTGAACGATCTCGGCTACGTCCTCGGGCTTGACCATGGAGTAGAATGTACCCTCGGGGTAAACTACCATTACAGGACCGAGTGCGCAAAGACCGAAGCATCCGGTAGCAACTACCTTGATTTCGTTTGTAATTCCCTTTGCGGCAAGCTCTGCGTTAAGTGCGTCGCGGAGCGCAAGGCTGCCCGACGAGGTACAACCCGTACCTGCGCAGATAAGCACGTGCTTGCGGATATTTGCTTCTGCCTCATTCTTACCTTCACGCATTGCAACCTTTGCAACACCGGCAAGGCGGGCAGCTCTCAGATCTTCAACTGTTCTAATCATTACTCAAACCTCCGCTCACATGTATTTTGCAAGGATACCGGCAATATCGTCCTTGGTAAGACGACCGTATACCTCGCCGTTAATGGTAAGTACGGGAGCAAGTCCACAAGCGCCGATGCAACGTGTTGCCTCAACGGAATACTTTCCGTCAGCCGACGTGCTGCCGACCGGCACGCCCAGAATACGTGAAACTTCCTCAATGATGTCACCCGATCCCTTAACGTAGCAAGCTGTGCCAAGGCAAACAGCTACTGCAACCTCACCGTCGGGGTTAAGCTTGAACTGTGCGTAGAAGGACACGATACCGTAGATCTCTTCAAGAGAGATACCCGTTCTCTGCGCAATGATTTTCTGCACCTCAATGGGCAGATAGCCGTAGATCGCCTGTGCTTCCTGCAGGATAGGCATGGTAGCACCTGCTACGCCCTTGTACTTATCGATAACCTCGATAAGCTTTGCCTCCTGCTCGGGTGTTCCGCGGAATACGACTGTTGTCAACTTTTTCTTCATGGTTTACAACCTCCCGAAACTTATAAATATTTTTGCTTCTGCGGCCGCACACCTCCGCCCCCGAAATCCGTGCAAAACGCCGTTTTTCCGGGGTATGAACGTATATAGCCACACTACGTTCTACATTATAACATATTTATTCAAAAAAATCTATACCTTTGACAATTTTTTTGCAAAAAATTTTTAAGTAATTCGCACATTATTCACCATTTAAGGCAGGTTGTACCGAATGAGACGAAAAAATGGAAAATTGAAAATTGGGAATTGAAAATTATTCGCTTTGCGGGGTTAAATACGCTGCCGCGAGGTTATAAAGATGGCTTTGGCTGCAACCATCTAAACAAATCCAAACCATAAATATTTGCAGTAAAGTTCTTTGCTCAAACTTTCTTTTTGGGGAAAGTTTGTAAGGGCAGGGGCGAAGCCCAGTATATAAATAAATCAGCAGGACAGAGAGCCGCGGCTTTCCGTCCTGCACAGTTATTACTTTTTCTTTTTAGCCTCTTGGATAGCCTTGATACGGCGGAGGACGTAAACGGCGCCCGTCTTACCGTAATCGCCCTTATAGAGGAATCCGTCAAGCACCTGCTTTATCTGCTGTGCGTATTCCTCCCGATGCGAGATAAGGTGATCTGCGGTTTCGGCGGTCTTGTCAAGCTCGTCCTTTTCAAGAGCAACACCCACCTGAGTACGGAGTGCGATCTCCGAAGGAATCAGACCTATCTTTTCCCAGTTGGGATTGAGGGACTTGACCTTGGTATTGATGAACATTACGGGTCTACCCGTAGCGTAACAGAAGTCTATGAATATTCCCGACCAGTCGGTTATCAGGAGGTCAGACGAATATACGGACGTATTAGAGGAGAAATCCAGCTCAAAGGTAAGCTCATCCCCTACCCTGTCTGCGTATCTTTCCACAATAGCATCCATGCGGTCACCGTAGCGCTTGATATACTCTGGGTGAGGGCGCACGGTAACGTGGTATCCCGGGCGCAGAAGCTGCTCAAGCAGCTGATCGATGCAGGAGTCAAGCAGATTGTCGGGCTGCCACGAGGGCGCGATAAGTATTTCCTTGCGTTCTCTCGGAGGCTGTGCCTCGGCATTTTTCGCCCGTTCCGCACTTACCGCAACAAGCTTTTCTATCAAGGGATAACCGTACTCGACTATAGTCTTTTCGGGTAGTCCGTACACGCGCTCGGTCGCCCGAATCTCCGCCGCCACGTGCGGACCGGGACAAAAGATAGTATCAAAGGCGTCAAACGCACCCTCGCGCGTACTCATGTGGATACTCATGGTTCCGTGAGGAATGTAAACGTACTCTATGTCACGACGAACAGCCGATCTTTTGAGGTAAAATTTATCAAGATCGGGCGTTGTCATGATGACCATATCCGCTTCCAGCATACCCATAAGCGTTATCAGCTTTTTGATGCCGATATAATATGGCTTGATGCGCGGCTGCGTCTTGCACCGCTCGAATATCGGATCGTTCGGATCGTTTGTGACGTAGTGGATAACCATGTTGGAGTTGTCCAGTAAATGGTTTATAAGCGCTTCGAAATACTTATAAAATCCACCGCTCTCGGCGTATACCACGACGTGCTTATTGACCACCTTGAAGAATCTCTTGTAGTCAGCGCGCTCACGCTTTGCGTTAGCTCTGTCCTCGGGGGTCTTCTTTCCCTTTTTCTGACCGAGAGACTCGATATTTGCAAGTGCCTTTCGGCTCTTTTCAAGAGCGTCGTAGTCGATATACTTTTTGGGGTTGTTAACAATATTCAGAGTAACCTGAACCACAATTGCAAGAAGGTTGGATGCCGTCCAGTAAAGCGCGATTCCGACAGGCACGCCGCAGCCGAGATAAAGCGAGAGTCCGACGGAAAACGCCGTCATACCGTACTTGTTAGCCTTGCTCTGCTCGGCTTGCAGCGGGTTCATTGCGTTCTGCGCCATGCACATAAGCAGGGCTGCCGCGCCCGTAACGATAGGAACGAGAGTGTTGATACCCCACGTTTCAAGCGGGATCTCGGTAAGCTTCAAGGACAAAAACGGTGCGCCGAGAGCCTGCATTGACGTAAACTGGGCCTCAGTGATAACGCCCTGCAGTGCTGTCGGGAATGCCTGAGTATCTACTATTCTCTCAAGCAGACGGAGCTGGAATTGCGAGCCCGCCATTTCAATGCCCGACCACTCCGAAAGCGCCGTCAGCGTTTCGGTAGGCAGATGCATGATATACGTCATGGGAGCGTATATGATCTCTATCACGCCCATGAGCAAAACTATCTGGATTATAAGCGGTATCATGGAGGCGAAGGGATTGTACTTCGCCTTTTTGAACATTGCCGACTCCTCGGTAGCGATACGGTCCTTGTCGCCGTAATATTCAACCTTGATAAAGTTTATGGCAGGCTGTATCTTGACCATGGTAATGGAATTGAACTGCAGCCATACGGACAGCGGCATCATCAATATCTTGATGGCAAGAGTGAACAAAATGATAGCCACGCCGTAATTGCCCACCAGCTCCCAGCACCCTTGCATAAGGTAGCCAAGGGGCAGGCAAATATAATGAATTATTGTATCCACTTGAATTTTTCCCCCGTATTATTTGTAGAGATATCCTATAAGCGTTTCCTTGGCGATCGACCAATTGTCAAAGTCCCCTCCAAAGCCGTTTATCTTGTATTCAACGAGCATATCCGCGCGATTGCCGTTCTCGTCCTTCAGAGACCTTATCAGGAGATACTTTCTGACCCGATCCTCGCCCTCGGGAATATCCCAATAGCAGTCACCGAAATCAATATCGGTTTCGAGCCCCTCCGATTCAACGATGGAGGGTATCAAATTATCCTGCGACACCTGCGACGAGGAATAAGCAAGCGGCTCATCCGACTTCCCCTTCTCCTTAAAGAATATCGCGGTCTGTCTTACACCGTCGAGATATTTGGTATCGCTTACAGCGTTTGCGTGGTCACCCGTAATAATGATGGTGCTGTCTTCGTACAGCCCAAGCTCACGGAGCATATCCAGATAATCGTATATTATCTTGAACGTACCCTTGGTAGCCTCGACAAGGGACGTCTTTTCCTCGGAATACTCTCCGTTTGCGTCAAGATGATAAGGAGAATGACAACCGCTCAGGCATATAAAGGAATACGTGCTTGCGTCATCACGCACCGAAAGACCGTTTTCCTTCAGGTTAGCATAAAACTCAGCGTCGTTTACCACGTACTCGGGATAAACCGCATCATATTCCACAAAGCCCTTAAAGGAATTTGAGGACAGCGAATACATTGCTTTTGCAGGCAGTGGCACGTAGCGGTAAGATGACAGGCTGATAAGATTCTTTACCAGCGTTGCCTTATTCACGATCTTATAGCCCTCGGACACGGATATATTGTCCGCAACTCCGTAAAGCTCCTTGGCGTCGCGATAGGTGTAGAATTTACTGCCGTAAATGTTGATTCGATATCCGTTATTCTTGAGAAGCTTCAGAAAATCTGAATTTTGATACGCATTTTCAAAATACTCGGACGCAGTTCCCGAGAAGTCGTTTTCGATTCCAGTTATCATGGATGTGACCGCGGGATAGGTTCTCGGATATTTGGAAATGTTGTCGGAGTAATAGGTGAAGCCCGTAAGTCCGTCAAAAAATTCGGGATCCTCCCCAAGCATTTTCTTGGCGTACAGTGCGTCAAAACGGTCAACCATAATTATGATGACATTATTCTTAGAGGAAACGGTATACAGATCCTCCGTCGTCAGAACGAGATTTTTGAGATTCACCTCTACGCGGTTATCCGTCTTATCGGTCGATTCCTCATTCTTGGACGTGGTTGCCGCGGTCGTATTTTCCGTGTCGTCGGACTCGACTCCGCCGTCTGCCTTATCGCCGCCTCCGTTTGTCTGCACGGAGCCGTCGGTGATATCCGCATCCTCGCTCTCCGACTGTGCCCCACTCTCCACGATGTCCGTCTGCTCGCTCTTGGGCTTGAATACATCGGTGGTCAGCGAGGTAACGCTGAAGTTTATCAGCTGCATTACAATGATCATAACGAGAAGCACCACGGCACCGAGATGGACCATCTCCCGGTTCTTTACTAGAAGCACCGCAAGGAAGCATCCAACGCCCACAGCCACCCAAATAACCACGTTCAGCACCATGAGCAGCACGTCAACCGTGCTTTCGCCTATTCCGTCACCCGACAGCGAGCTTACGCCGAAATTGAGGAAATTGCCCTGCAAATATGCCATGACAGTAACCCACAATACAGTCGCAAAGGCTATATCGAAGGCGCGGCGGCGCAAGACGAGCAGGAACGTGGCAAGCACGGCAAAGCAAATGCCGAACACCAAAAGCAATTCGACCCATACGTCGGTCAGCGCAAAGTCAAACTCCGCGCGGTTGCTCGCATAGATCTCAAAAACACCGTATATGACTATGGTAAACGGCAAAGCAAACGCCGCAAGAAGCGCCAGCGGCAATCTTTCCTTGAATTTCCAAGGAATATATTTGCTCTTTTTCACATTGGTTTTACTGTTATTGCCCATCCTTTTCCTCCGTGTTACAAGGTTTCGCACAGCCTCCATAGGGCAGAGCGCTGTATTTCAAGTGTGAGAGCCTTCGAAAAAACATATTCATATTATTATAACTCATATCTCGACAAATGTCAATACGTATAACCAATTTGAAAGCAGAAAATATTTCCGAAGAGCAAACAAGCCGCTCGGCATTATGCCGAGCGGCTTGGATCACAGAAATCAGATCATTCAGCCTTTGTATAGGTAACGCCGCCGATCTTGATGGTGTCCTCTCCCTCTTCGAAGTCGAACTCACCCTGAAGCGCAGCAAGACGCTCCTTAGCGGTATCGTTGTCCTCTACCTTGCTCTCGTCTACGAAATCGAGAGTGATCTTGTCATCCTCGATCTTGTAAGTACCCTCAACGGGGCCGAAGGTAGCGGTGGTGATAACCAGATTTACCTTGAAGCTTGCGTAAACCTTATCGCCGTCGAATTCAAGCACTGTACCCGTACCTGCGATAGTTGCCTCGTACTTACCGGAAAGCTTCTTTCCGCAAGATGCGAGAACGCCCATGGTCATAACAAGCACCAAAGCAAGAGCTACGATCTTAATTACGTTCTTCATAACATTCTCCTTTGCTGTTAAAAATTGTTTGCCGTGCGGCATTCTCCGCGCGGAGCACAGTAATATTATACTACCGTTCCGTCTTTTTGTCAAGGCAAAAACGCAATATTTTATCACAATTTTATCACAATTTTATCACAATTTTTTCAAGCGTCACTGCCCCGACTGCCTCTTTTTGGAAAATTCGACAAGCAGCATATCCGCAGGTCGGCACAAAAGCAGGGCTGCCACGAATCCGAAGCAGAGGTAGACGGCAAGATTGCCAATGCGCGAATAGAGCGTTGCTTTGCTTGACAGATACACGTCCTCAATAACGTACCCCTCCTCAAATGGAGGCAATATCTCCATTATTTCTCCCGTGGATGATATGACTGACGACACTCCCGTATTCGCCGCGCGGACGAGATACCTTCCCGTTTCAACGGCGCGGAGCTGAGCTTGCGCGTTGTGCATATACACCGCCGCAGAATCGCTAAACCACGAATCGTTGGTTGCCACCGCGAGCAGCTCTGCACCCGATCTCACACTGTTCAGCGCGTTGTCCTCGTATATGGAATCAAAGCATATCATGGAGCTTATTTTGCCGTATTCCGTTTCGAACACCTCCGCGTTCTCGCCGAACAAGAGGTCGTCGTCAAGCATTCCTATATTGGCAAGCGGGGGAAAAAGTGTCATTATCACGTCGCGCCACGGCACGAATTCTCCAAACGGCACAAGGTTTATCTTATGGTATTCGGTTTGACTTATATTTCCGCTGCGATCTATCGCAACCACCGAGTTATACAGTCCCGTCCCGTTTTCTCCCTCGGTAAAGGCGCTGACGAGCAGAGTGGCGTCACATTCGCGCGCAAGGTCGCACATAAACCACCTTACGTCGTCGACGGCTTCGATATTATACGGAAACGCGGTTTCAGGCCAGACGATAACGTCAGCTCCCTGCTCTGCCGCCGCCAAGGACAGCTCGCGGTAAATCTGCTTGGTATGCTCAAGCGCGCTCTCCCCCGCCCATTTTTCACGGCTGGAGACGTTTCCCTGAATTGCCGCAACTCTTATAGGGCGACTCTCGTCCTTTGGAGCACTCAGGCACACGATACCCGTTGCAAGATTTACGGCAAACACCGACACGGCAACCAGCCCCGCAAGCTTTCTCTTTGATGCGTATATCAAAATATACGCCGCAAGTCCGTTTGTAACGAGCAACATGAGCGTTATAAAATAGCTACCGAAAAGCGAGCTTGACTGTATCATCACAGTCATACTCGTTTGTCCGAGGCAAAGCCTTGCCCACGGAACACCCGCAAAGCCCGTGTGTGCCTGCAGCCATTCGAACACCGTCCATACCGTGGCAATAACAAAAGGATGAATAAACGGCAATCCGTCTACCCGTTTCCCGCGTATCACGAGCGCCGCAAGCGGTACGGCAAACGCCATTGTTGCCGCCTGAAATGCGGAGATTCCAAGCCACGCAAGGAGAACCACGCCCAAGGCGGCGGGCTTGGATATTCCCGTGAAATCGAGCGGGTACATATAGCAGAACCAATGAAAGGTCACGGTGTAGTACGACAAAAACGTCAGAAATCCGTAAAAATATACGTTTTTCAGCCTCACGCTTTTATCGCGGCAGGCGTAAAGCAGCACCGCGAGGGCGGGGGTGAGCGTTATCCACTCCAAAAGCCCCACCTGCGGGAAAACAAGCGTCAGTCCCGTCAAAGCACCACCCAGAATGAGCAAGGGCAAACGATATTGCCGTATCCGTGACTTCATCATTATCTTTCAGTATCCTTTCCCGACACGAACCACACAGCGTCCCTCGGCAGTGAAAACTCTCTGCCCTCAAGGTAGGACAGCAGATTTTCGTTTTCTGTTCTGTCGAATTTCAGCCTGTATGCGTAAAGTGCCTGATATTTGAATCCCGCCTCGCGGTCGGCGCGGTTGACGCCGTATTTTCCGTCCCCCACCAGCGGGTGACCTATGTGTGCCAGATGTGCGCGTATCTGATGCGTTCTGCCCGTGACAAGCTCTACCTCAAGCAGTGAGTTGACTCCCCCGCCCTTGGCGGTGGGCGGCGTTTCGCGGATAACGCGGTACTTGGTTATTATCTCCTTCGCGCCGCTGAATTTTTCATCTCTTACCGTAACGAGATTGTTTGCGCTGTCCTTGCGCAGATATCCGCGCAGAGTATCCGATTTTTTAGGCATTTTCCCATGAGCGAGGCAAAGATAAAATTTGCTTATCTCATCGCGCTTTATCTTTTCGTTCATCACCCTAAGCGCCTCCGCATTTTTGGCGGCAATAACTATTCCGCCCGTATTTCGGTCAATGCGGTTACACAGTGCGGGAGCGAAGGATTGCTCGTCCTCGGGAGTATATTCGCCCTTGGCGTAAAGGTAGGCTTTTACGTGAAGTATCAAGGTATTTTCGCCGCCTTCTGCGTCGTCGTGAACAAGCACGCCGGGGCGCTTATTGAGTAGCATTACGTTCTCGTCCTCGTAAACAATATCCAGCTTCGGGCGTATGCTCGCCAAAGCGGAATCGTCCTTGGAGGGCAGGTCGAAAAACTCGTCCTTGATAAAAAGCTGTACCTCGTCACCCTCGCAAAGTATGTATTTCTGCTCGGTGCGAGCGCGGTTTACCTTTATCTTTTTAGTGCGGATATACTTATACATCAGCGATGTGGGAAGCCCCTTGACCGCCTTGGAAAGAAATTTGTCAAGCCTCTGTCCCGCGTCGTTCTTTTTTATCGTAAGTATTCTCATATTTTTGGTTGAGGGATACCCAACAGGTATCCCTCTCGTCTTTCGTTATTTATCAGAGCGTGCCGAAAATTCTGTCGCCCGCGTCGCCAAGACCGGGAACTATGTAATCATGCTCGTTGAGTCGCTCGTCAAGCGCCGCCGTGTAGATATCAACGTCGGGATGAGCCTCCATGACCGCCTTTACGCCCTCGGGTGCGGCAACGAGGCACATGAACTTTATGTTTTTGCATCCGCGCCTTTTGATAAGAGTGAGCGCATCAACTGCAGAGCCACCCGTCGCCAGCATGGGGTCAAGCAGAATTACCATTCTCTCCTCGATATCCGTGGGAAATTTACAGTAATACTCCACGGGCTTGTGCGTTTCAGGGTCGCGGTAAAGTCCGATATGTCCCACCTTTGCCACGGGAACGAGGTTGAGTATTCCGTCAACCATTCCGAGTCCCGCACGGAGAATGGGAACAAGAGCGAGCTTTCTGCCCGAAAGCATTTTCGCCTTCATCTTGGTGATGGGAGTTTCAATTGTCACGTCCTCCAAGGGAAGGTCGCGGGTTATTTCGTAGCCCATGAGCATAGCGATTTCGTTGAGCAGCTCGCGGAAGTCCTTCGAGCCCGTTTTCTTATTTCTCATGATCGAAAGCTTGTGGGTGATAAGGGGATGATCTACCAGATGTAACTGACTCATAGTATTTCTCCTGTCCTGATTTTTTATTACGGTACTATTATACTCCTTTTTTTCAGACTTTTCAATACATCTTATAAAATTCGGTGCGCAAAACACAAAAATTTTACACTTTACTGTTTACTTTATCGCCGTGAAGTGGTAAAATAGAGGCATAACCGTTCAAAATCCTTTTGAAAGGACTTGAAAATGCAAAACGATCCACGAAAACGCCCCTCTGCCGCCATAATAACTCTCGGCTGCAAGGTCAATCAATACGAATCCGAGGCGATCGCCGAGGAGCTTGAACGGCGCGGTTTTTCAACGGACGCCGCGGGTGCGGCTGACGTATACATCATCAACACCTGCACCGTTACTGCCGAGTCGGACAGAAAATCACGTCAGGCGATCCGCCGCGCCATGAAGGAAAACCCCGACTCCTTCGTTATCGTCACGGGCTGCTCCGCGCAGTACGACGCCGACAAAATAGCAAAAATTCAAGGTGTTGACGCCATTGTCGGCAACCGCGAGAAAATGAAGGCGGTCGATGCGGCAATATCTCTTTTGCATCAAGGCAAAAAGAATACCTCGCCCGCCATCGACGTACCTGATCTTGACGGCGCTGATTTCGAAAAAACGGCTATCACTAAATTTGACCGCACGCGCGCGTACATAAAAATCGAGGACGGATGCGAGTCGCGGTGCGCTTACTGTACCATCCCCGCAGTACGCGGCAGCATTCGCTCCAAGGCTCCCGAGGACGTCATATCCGAGGTGCAAAATTTCATTTCCGACGGATGCGGAGAGATAGTGCTGACGGGAATTGAAACAGGCTCTTACGGCAAGGATCTCGGAGGCATTACCCTCGCCGAGCTGATGGAGCGTATCGACGCGCTGGACGGTATCGGTCGGGTGCGCACGGGTTCACTTGACCCGTCTGTCATCACCGAGGATTTCGCCCGCCGCGTGTCAAGGCTGACCTGTGCCGCGCCGCATTACCATCTGTCGCTCCAAAGTGGATGTAGTAAAACTCTTGCGCGGATGCGCAGAAAATATAACGCCGACATGGCATATCGCGCGCTTGAGCGTCTGCGCGCCCATATCCCCGACGTCTGCTTTACCACCGACGTTATCGTAGGCTTCCCGGGAGAGAGCGAGGAGGATTTTGAGGAAACCGTGCACTTTGCCCGCCGCGCAAGATTTTTAAAAATACACGTTTTTCCCTACTCCCCACGTAATGGCACGGAGGCGGCGCAAATGGACGGTCAAGTCCCCGAGGACGTAAAAAAGCAACGAGTTCACAGGCTATCCGCGCTGGAAACGCAGATACGCGCCGAGCTGCTCTCCGATTACGTCCGCACGCACGAGTGCGCAGAGGTGCTGTTTGAAACCTTCCGTGGCGGAGTCGCCTACGGTCACACCCCCTCCTTTATCGAGGTTGCGGTGGACTCGCCCGTGTCCCTCAGCGGTCAACTGCGCAGGGTAAGACTTTTGTCCTCCGACGGCGAAAGAATATACGGAAAGATCGAAAAATAACATAAAGAGGTATTGATATGAAAGAAAAATTTATTCCCCTGTGCAAAGAACCGCGCGCAGTCATTCTTGACACCGACATAGGTCCCGACTGCGATGACGCGGGTGCTATCGCAGTTCTTATCTACTACGCAAAAAAATATAATTTTCCCATTATCGGCGCGGCAAACTGCACGTCAAATCCCGCAGGAAACGCGACGATAAAAACACTGTTTGAGTTTTGCGATTATCCCACTCCACCTATGGCAAAATGGGACGGCGAGGGATTTTTCGACCAACCGCGCTACTGTACCTACAATACCACCGTGGCAGAAAGATTTCAGCCCGATTACATGGCAAACGAGGCAAAAAATATCGAGCCGCCCGTCAGCTTCTACCGCCGACTGCTGGCAAGCGTCCCCGACAAGGGCGTGATGCTCGTGACCATTGGAATGTTCAACAATATCGCCGCGCTCCTTCAAAGCCCTGCGGACGCTACCAGCCCTCTTGACGGAAGATCCCTTGTGGAGCAAAAGGTGTACGCTGTCGTATGCATGGCATGCAAATACCCAGAGGGTAGAGAGTTCAACGTTTACTGCGACTATAACGCCGCGCGCGAGGTACTGACCGGAGTTAACGTGCCGATATACATTTCTGACTTCCATATTGGAGCATCCGCGCAGACGAACATCAAGGATCTTGAAGCGAGATACGCCGCTGAGGGCAGAAGTGCGGAGGAAAATCCCATCTATCTCGCCTACCGTCTGTTCACGGGCAGCTTTTCGGAGGGACACTGTATCCGTCCCACCTTTGACCTTACCGCAGTTCAGTTTGCCGTTTTAGGCGAGGGCGAATACTACGGGCTCGAAAACGGTCCCGGCAGGGTGGAATTTTACGCGGGCGAGAACGGTGTAGAGGACTGCACCCGCTACGTTCCCGACGAGCTCGGCAACGTATGGCATATGAAGAAAAACGCTCCCGACACCGTTATCGCCGCGGAGCTTGAAGGAATACTTAAATCCTTTAATTGACAAGGATATTTCAAAGCAAGGAAGGAGGCGTGCCATGGTTGCATCAGCCGTGATATGCGAATTTAATCCGCTTCACAGCGGGCATGAATATATTATCCGCAGAATGAAAGAATCGTCGGATTGCGCTATCTGCATCATGAGCGGCGCCTTCGTACAGCGGGGAGATGTGGCTATAGCAGACCCCTATCTGCGCGCGCAAACAGCGATTCGCGCGGGGGCTGATATCGTTCTTGAGCTTCCCTTCCCTTGGTCGTCAAGCACGGCGGAAAGCTTTGCCGAGGCAGGTGTGAATATCGCCCACCGAGTCGACTGTGACATGCTATTTTTCGGTAGCGAGAGCGGCGACGCGGAATTTCTCAAAAGCGCGGCGGAGGCTACCCTATCACCGAATTTTGCGCAAAATTTTGCAGAGCTTTCCAAAACCTCGCTCGGCACGACGGCGTCGTTCACCCGTGCCGTGGCGCTGACGCTCGGCATGCCCGACCTGCAGATAAATGCCAACGACCTGCTCGGAATTTCCTATATGCGAGCGATACAAAAGTATAGTCTGTCCCTCTCCCCCGTTACCGTCAAGCGACTTGGCGACGGCTTTAATTCGGACACGGTAAGCGGCAACGGCTATCCAAGTGCGACCGCTCTGCGCCGACTTATCCGCGAGGCGTGCGACGACACTTATGCACTGCGCCAAATTCTTGACGGAACTATGCCCGCCGACGCACTGAATATGCTGATTCCCCACTGTGAAAGCGGCAACGCCCCCGCAGATATGGACCGCCTCGGTGCGTTCATTCACGCTTACTACCGCCTTGCGGATGCGGAAGAGCTTTCAAATTATGCCGAGATGTCCGGCGGGCTTGCACTTAAAATTTGCCGCACAGCAAGGGAAACGGCTGATTTTAACAGCTTTTTTGACGCCCTCCGCAACCGTCACCATACCGACGCGCATCTGCGCCGCGCCCTGCTGTTTGGAATTACCCGAGTTGAGAAAAAAGACCTCGCTGCTCCACCCGCGTACACCACCCTGCTTGCCGCAAGCCGCAGGGGCTGTGAATACCTCAGGAGCATCAAGAAAAGCTGTGGCATCGAGTTAGTGACAAAGCCCGCAGACGCACCCGAAGGCAGACAGCGGCAGCTTGCACACAAGGCAGACTCGCTCTTTACTCTGTCACTCCCCACCCCCAAGGATGCGGCGTATCTGTTGAGATACTCACCGTATATCGAAGGCTGAGCGCTTTTTTAGCTTTTGCGTCATTCAAAAAAGAATTTTTAATTTTTTCGAAAAAGCTCTTGCTTTTTTGAAACTTTTGTGTTATAATATCCGCAGTCCGTTTTCGGACGGACTTTGCGCTGGTGTGGCTCAGCTGGTAGAGCAGCTGATTCGTAATCAGCAGATCGCGGGTCCGAGTCCCGCCACCAGCTCCAAAAAAGCACTGCTCACGCAGTGCTTTTTTACTTATATATTCAAGGTGCGTATCACGTTCAGCCCGAATTTTTCTACGTACTCGTTTGCCTTTTTGTACTGCGCGGAGTCGAGAAATGAATCGGGGGTATGCGCGTCAACACCAATGATAACATCGCCGCCGACCTCGCCCGCCACGCGCCAGAAGGCGGGATTGGGATAGTACCGCCCCTCGCGGATTCCGAGAAGATTAAGCTCTATCGGCATACCGCACGCCTTTGCGGCTTCGCACAGCCGTCTTGCGGCGTCGGCGTAGTAGTCTGCATCACCAACGAAATGCAACACGTCGGGGTGCGCCATATATATGAATTTGCCCGTTTGCATAGCCTCGGTGCAAACGCGGATATACGTTTCCATTCGTTCTACGTCATCAGTTCCAAAAGACGACGGTCGTCGTCTTTCAATCACCTCGTCGGTCAAAAAGTGTTGTCCAAGAATGAAATATTCACAGCCAAGCGACAAGACAAAGTCGTAGGTTTTATCGAAATCCTTTGGGTAATACTCCATTTCAACGCCGAGGTGTATATCAATATCATTTTTATATTCCTCGCGCAGAGCGCGAACAGAATCAAAGTAGCCCGCCGCCTCCTCGGGACGCATTTTATATCCCGCAACGTAGTCGGGATGCTCGGAATAAAAGTAGGGTGAGTGGTCGGAAAAGCCAAGCGTCTTAAAGCCTGCCGCAATAGCCGCCTCCACATATTCTCTGTCCTCGCCCGTGGCATGATTACAGCGGCGCGTGTGGGTATGGTAATTGGCAATCATGCCGTATTTGTTGAGTATCATGGGTTTGCCTCCAATAATTCTTTACAAGAGAGTATTATACCACATTTGAAAGCGAAAATCAACGTCCAATTAAAATTTTGTTGGCGGCGGAGTCATACTTCGCCGTTTGTATATTGATAATTTCTGCGGTATTTCGGGAGGATACCATTTACAAGACATGCGCCCCTCCCCTACCGCATATATTTTTTAGTCAGCGGTTACCTAATTTTCCATTTTCAACTCTCAACTAACCCAAAAGCCACCCCGAAGGGTGGCTTTTGGTCATTTAAGAATTAGTTTTCTTTTTTCTTAAGAACAATGGCTGCTGCGCCTGCGATAGCAATTACTGCTA
>SVQX01000027.1 GCA_015065065.1 Oscillospiraceae bacterium | reverse complement strand
CCGTTGGATTTATTCGCAATCTGCCCCACCACCTTATCTCTGCGTTCCGCTCGACGCTTGAGGAAGCGGTGTATGCCGACATTATCCTTTTACTCTTGGATGCATCCGACCCCGAATGTCAGGCGCAGATGGAGGTATGCGAGAGCTTGCTATCCGAGCTGGGCGCGGGTGAGAAGCCAAAGCTGTACGTTTTCAATAAGTGCGACAGAATGACTGACGAGCTTGCAGGCGCGCGCACCGTAATAAAGATCGGTGAGGGGGACAGAATAGTCTATATCTCCGCCTTGACGGGGGAGGGCTGTGACGAGCTTTGCTTGCAGATACGCGATATTATCCGCGAGGGTAAGCGCAGAGTGACGTTTATTATTCCCAACGCCGAGCAGGGAGCTTTGTCACGGCTCTATTCCGAAAAGGCAAGCGTTGAGGAGGTCGAGTACGGCTACGACAGCGTGCGCGTTGTTGCAACCGTTGACGACAGAGTTTACGGACTGATGAAAAAGTATGATCCCGATTACAAAGCTCCGAAGGAGGATTTCTGATGGCTGAGGCAGAGCTTTATACTACTCTCGAGGGATACGGACGGGACGAGTTTGAGGAAAAACGCTCGCTCTTTATCGGTCACGCCGCCCCCGCCAAAACAGAGGAGGAGGCTATGGCGTTTATCAAGTCCAAGCAAAAGGAGTTTGCCGACGCCACCCATAACGTGTGGGCGTACTATATAGAGGGCGGTATCAAGGCAAGATATTCGGACGATGGCGAGCCTCAGGGAAGCTCGGGAATGCCGGTGCTTGACACCGTCCGCAAGTCGGGAGTAAACGACGCTGTGGTAGTGGTGACGAGATATTTCGGAGGCACGCTCCTCGGCGTTGGCGGACTTGTGCGCGCTTATTCTCACGCGGCAAAGATAGCGCTTGACGCGGCGCATATTATTACCTACGAGCGTTACAGCGAGCTTATGCTTGAATGTAACTACGCCGATTATCAAAAGCTCTCGGTGGAGCTTACACAGCTTGAAGCAATTATCGACGGCTCCGAGTTTACGGATAAGGTGGCGGTCTGCTTCGCCGTCAAAAAGACCCTGTCGGAAAAGCTGATATTGCGTTTTAGCGAACTGACGGGCGGACGTTGCATACCCGAAATTACAGGTGAGAGATTTGATTATATGAGATAAAAACGCCGCGGAATTTCTCTGTTATCCTTAATGGAGAAATCATAACAACAAACGCACCGCCGAGGTAATTGGCGGTGCGTTTCCTATTGCAAAATGAATATTGGCAGGGCGGGGGATTGCTCCGCCGAAAAGCAGTGTTATTTATAATTATTATCAGATAACTCTAACTCTTGCAACGCCTTCAACGCCGGTCAGCTTTTCGGTAATGGCATCAGCGTCAACCTCGCCCGTAACGTCAAGAATGGTGTACGCCACACTGCCGCGGGACTTGTTGGTCATGTTCTCAATGTTGCATCCGCACTCGGACATAACGCCCGTGAGCTGTGTCAGCTTGCCGGGTGTGTTGTCGTGAAGCACGCAAACTCGCTTGTCGCCGCTGCGAGGCATAGACAGCGCAGGGTAGTTTACGCTGTTCTTGATGTTACCGTTGGTGATGTAATCGTCCAGCTCCAAAGCCGCCATAACTGCGCAGTTGTCCTCTGACTCCTCCGTGGATGCGCCAAGGTGGGGAATAAGCACAGCACCCTCAACACCGATCATCTCGGGGGTCGCAAAGTCGGTAACGTATCTCTTGATCTTGCCCGAAGCGAGCGCCGCCTTCATATCGTCTGAATTAACGAGCGAATCGCGGGATAGGTTAATAACCTTTGCGCCATCCTTCATAAGTGCAATGGTGGAGGCGTTGATCATGCCCTTAGTGTCAGGTGTCGCGGGAACGTGAAGGGTGACGTAATCCGCGTTCTTGTAGATCTCGTCGTAGCTTGTAGCGTGGGTAATGCGGTGATTGAGATTCCATGCCGCGTCAATGCTGAGGTAGGGGTCACAGCCGATAACATTCATGCCAAGGTGTACTGCAATGTTTGCAACCAAACCGCCAATAGCTCCAAGACCGATAACTCCGAGAGTTTTGCCTTTAAGCTCAGTGCCGCCGAACTTCGACTTATTCTTTTCAACCGTCTTTGCAGCATTTGGATCGTCCTTCAGTGTCTTTACCCAATCAATACCGCCCACGATATCGCGAGCCGCCAGCAGCAGGGCGCAGACAGCAAGCTCCTTAACGCCGTTTGCATTAGCACCCGGGGTGTTGAAAACCACGATACCCTCAGCCGAGCATTTGTCGATCGGAATATTGTTGACACCCGCACCTGCGCGAGCGATGCACAGCAGATTTTTATTAAACTCCATGTCCAGCATGTTAGCGGAGCGAACCATTATACCGTCGGGATTCTGCACGTCCTCGCCGATATTGTATTTTGCGGCATCAAGATTGTCCGTGCCGCATTTTGCGATCTTGTTAAGCAAGAGAATATTGTTCATTGTAAAATCGAGTCCTTTCAGAAAATGTGCTTTACGCCTTGGGATTTTCCTCGGCAAACTTCTTCATAAACGCAACCAGCGCTTCGACACCCTCGCGGGGCATAGCGTTGTAGATGGAAGCGCGCATACCGCCGACGGAGCGGTGACCCTTCAGGTTCTTCATTCCTGCCTTTGCGGCGTCGGACGCGAACTTCTTGTCAAGGTCGGCATTACCCGTCACGAAGGTTACGTTCATCATGGAGCGAGAGCCTTCAAGCACGGGAGCTACGTAGTAGTTCTGACTGTCGAGATAATCGTAGAGAAGTGCGCATTTTTCCTTGTTGCGCTTAGCCATTTCCTCAAGACCGCCGATAGAGAGCAGCCATTCTGCGACCAGCTTAAGCATGTAAATGGAGTAGCAGGGAGGAGTGTTATACATAGAGCCGTTTTCCGCCATGATCTTCCACTCAAGCATAGTGGGCATCTTAGGGTCGGCATATTCCAAAAGATCCTCGCGCACGATAACGACGGTCACACCTGCGGGAGCCATATTTTTCTGTGCGCCGGCGTAGATAACGCCGAACTTAGAAACGTCAACAGGCTCGGAGAGGATGCAGGAGGACATATCCGCAACCAGCGGAACGTCGCCCGTGTCGGGAATGTAGCTGTACTTTGTGCCGTAAATAGTATTATTGAAGCAGACGTGAACGTAGGATGCGTCGGGACGGATCATGTCCTTAGTAACAGTGGGAATGTGGTTGAAGTTGTCGTCCTTGGTAGTTGCAACACACTTGACGTCATATCCCATTTTCTGCGCTTCCTTGAACGCCTTGCCCGAGAACTGACCGGAAACCACGTAGTCAGCCTTGCCGGTTCTGCCGATAAGATTGAGGGGAACTGCCGCGAACTGTGTGGACGCACCGCCCTGAAGGAACAGCACCTTGTAGTTGTCGGGAATGTTCATCAGCTTGCGAAGCATGGACTCAGCATCTGCGATAATTGCTTCATAATCCGGAGATCGGTGACTCATCTCCATAACTGACATTCCGGACTCGCCATAGCAGACCAGCTCGGATGCTGCTTTTTCAAGTACCGGTAAAGGGAGCATAGAGGGGCCTGCCGAAAAGTTGTAAACTCTGTTCATAATATGAACCTCCGTAAGAAAAATAGTGTAATGCTCACGCCAAACACAGCGTTTTAACGTGATAAAACATTAGATGTAATTATAAAACATTTCTTGCAAAAAGTCAAGAGCTTTTGGGAAAAAATATTATTTTTTTGCAACTATTTTGCAAGTTCTCGCGAAAAAACTTTCAATTTTCGTTTTTGTAAGCGATAAGCTTATCAGCATGGGGGAGAGAAAGCACCCAATCGCAGAAAACGTGCCATTCCGAGAGCTTGTGGAAGCGACGGGCGTAGTACATGCCAATAAGATTTTCGTAGTTCATGGTTACGGTGCGCATCTGATTGTAGCTGGAGGGGAGGAGCTGAATCATGTGATACCAGGCTTCCTTGTCCGTCTTGTTTTCAACGAAGCGCAATCTCTCTCCTTCAAGATATGCGATAAGCGCGTCAAGTGCGCGCAGTCCGTCCCCGTCAAGCTTGTCGCAGGAAAAGTCTGCGCGCTCAATGGGCTTTGCGTGAATTTTATGCATTGTGGAGGTAGAGTTTGCGACAGTAGCTACCTTATAGGTGTCAAATTCCTTCCACCAATACATAGGCGCGGTAATATCCACGGATACAAATATCTGGCGCATAAATTTGCGCTCGTCCGCTCCTGCCTTGATAAGGCGCAGAGCGAGCTTGAGGTCCTCCTCGCCGATAACGAAATTCCCGTTCTCGTCATAGTAGCTGTCAGCCTTTGCCCAGCTGTTAAGGGGATTGCGTGCGCCGCGGAATGCGTTGTCAAAGTTCATAACGGATGTGCGTTCAAGCTTTATCATTTTTGTGTCCTCCTTAATGTATATTGAAAACTGTTTACTTAAATTACGGTGTCTGTGACCGCTTGCGCAGTTTTTACCTCTCCAATATAAGCGGCAACCTTCAGATGCTCGGGGTGAACTCGGTAAATTTCAAGAGCTTCAAGGGAATCGAATTCGGTGATGTAGATAGCGTCAAATGAACGCTCGGAGCGAAGCACGTCGCGCTCGAATTTCATTGATCTGATCTCGGGAATGATAGGGCGGAGCGCAAGCAGAAGTGACTCTGTGTGAGCCATGATCTCGTCCTTTGTCTCTCCGTTGCAATTCTCTTTGAATTTCCACATAATAACGTGTCTTATCATAACGTACCCCGAAAATATATATTGAAATAATTATACCATATATGTATCTCCGTGTCAATGGACAAATTTTGAAATTATGGTCTATAAAACATCAATAAAGGACAATTCAACGCCGTGCAGAATTTCCGCACGGCGTCGGGATTAATTATTATTCTCGATCACGTGTCCAACTACAACTCACATAAGTGTCTGTTAAATATTTCGCCGCAATGGATGGAATGTCAAGTTTGGAAGGGACTACCTTTCCTTTAGAATCAATCCCAACCCACCCATTAGGATTTTCAAATGTTACACTCGTAAGTCTATTGCAATTGAAGAACACGGCATTACCAATACTCCTTACGCTATCTGGGATGGTTATCTCATAAAGATTTGTACAATCGACAAATGCATTTGTGCCTATACTTGTCACTCCGTTGGCAATGGTTATGTCTGAAAGTTTATCGCAACCTAAGAACGCTTCACAATGTATAAATCTCGTTCCAGTATTTACTTCACACGACGAAATATTTGTATTTTGAGCTTTTACAAGTATGATATACGGATTTTTGCTGTTTCCAAGATAATATGCATTATTATACTCGTTGAATTGAAGACTTGCACAATTCTTAAATGGAGCAACACCAATACTCGTCACACTATCTGGAATAGTTATGCTCTTGAGAGTCGTACAATTATCGAAAGCATAGCCGCCAATACTCGTAACACCATCGGGGATAATTATGCTCGTAAGGTGCGTACAATTGCGGAATGCATAATTACCAATACTGGCAACGCCATCTGGGATAGATATACTTGCGAGGTTTGTACAGCCGTAGAAAGCACTACCAATACTTGTAACGTCATCGGGGATAACACTATTTTTACATCCCAAAATTAAAGTACCTGTGGATTTTTCAATAATACAATTTCCGGAGCTATAATAATATTGGTTGTCGGGATCAACCGTCAAGTTTTCGAGACTTGAGCAACCCCAGAACGCAGAACCGCTAATGCTTGTCACGTTTTTGCCTATCGTTATCCCGATCAAATTTGAGCAATCGCGGAATGTAGTAGAATCAATGCTTGTATTGCCTGCAATGATTACATTTTTCAATGACGACGGCACAAACTCGTTGGGATAATCAATACCGTGGCCGAACAAATAGGCGAAATAATGATTTTTCGTTCCCTGATTACTATCACCAACAAATGGGATTGTGATGCTTTCAAGACTTATGCAACCGTATAATATATGGTAGCCGATAGTTTCAACGCTATTTGGAATTGTTAGCTTCGTTAGTTTAATACAATTCTCAAAGGCTGAACTGCGAATATGCTTTAAGTTATTCGATAGAGTTATGTTCTCAAGGTTGATGCAATTTGTGAATGAGAAATCAGAAATAACCGTCACACTGTTCGGAATAGTTATGCTCGTAAGTCCCGTGCAATTAAAAAACGCGTAATCGCCAATACTAGTCACTCCATCAGGTATAACACTATTTTTACATCCCAAAATCAAAGCACTTGTGGATTTTTCAATAATACAATTACCTGAGCTGTAATAATATTGGTTATCAGGATCGACGGTCAAACTTTCAATACTTGAACAAGCGGAAAATGCAACTGCGCTAATACTAGTTACACTAGCTGGTACAACACTCGTTCTGCATCCAACCACCAGCGTATGAGTTGCTTTTTCTATAATACAGTTTCCGGCACTGTAATAAACAGTATTATTATCATCGACGGTCAAGCTCTTAATATTTGAGCAACCATAGAATGCATCGTCGCCAATGTTCGTGACACTATTACCAATAGTAACACTCTCAAGACTTGAGCAACAATAGAACGCTACCGTCTCAATGTTCGTTACCCCATCCGGTATAACTACGCTCTTGAGACTTGAACATGAGTGGAAGGCTACGCTCCCGATACGGGCTACACTTTCGGGGATAGATACGCTCGTGAGACCGGTACAATGAGAGAATGCCCACATATCGATGTTTGTAACACTATCGGGTATAACTATGCTCGTGATATTTTTACAAGATGAGAACGCAGACAAACCAATGCTTGTCACTCTATCCCCGCTGGGTGATACTGAGGGGATAACTATATTAATATCTTTACACGCTCCAATACCGCTGACGTAGCAGGTGCCATTGCCCTTTGAAGTGAATTCAAGTCCTTCGGATGCAGGAACAGTTTCTATTTCTGTTTCCGTTTTTGCTACTGTTTCCGTCTCCGTCTCTGTTTCGGTCTCTGTTTCGGTCTCTGTTACGGTATTCGTTTCAGTTTCAGTCTTAGTCTCAGTCTCAGTCTCTGTTTTCGTTTCTGCTACTGTTTCCGTCTCCGTCTCCGTTTCTGTCTTGGTTCCTTTTTCTGTCTTTGCTTCAGTTTCAGTTTCTGTTTCTGTCTGTGTCTCCAACACGGTTTCCGTGTTTGTCTCCGTCACTTTCGTAGACGTCTCTGCGGATGTTTCGGTTGTGCCTCCGCCGCCACCCGTATTACACGCCGCGAGGGTGAAGATGCAGGGCAGGGCAATAAGTGAAATAAGCACCGCCCAAAGTTTGTTTTTCATTGTCTTTCCTCCTAAAAAATAAAAAAGTGTGTCCCCATAAGAGACACACTAAAAAGTGAATCTCTCATTGTTGTCACACAATTTCATGACCCAAAGGGATAGCGAAAAAGAGAGAAACATCTTTTTTCAAGATATAGTTTCCCTATGGGTAAAAATAATATGAAATTGTGTGACACGAACATTATAGCACGCTTTCAAAAATTTGTCAATACTGATTTTTGCCTGTGCATAGTTTTACGTTACTTTTCGCTTCTCCGAAAAGTAACCAAAAGGAGAATCAATGGAGAAAACCCACGGTTTTCTCCCTTAATAAACCCGCTTTCCTAAACGCGCCGCCTTGCCGCAGGTGTGCGGACAAGGCGTGATCGCGCGCCAAGGTTGCCGAATATATGGGAACGCCGCAAGCCCGTCGGAGCGACGGTCTCGCGGATGATAAGAGAGCGCCTTAGGCGGAAGGTGTTTTTACAGACTTTTGAAAAACAAAAATTAAATTTGTTGAGAAAAATTTCAAATCTCTTTTGGCGTTGCTCCACCGAAAAATTATTGCCCACATCGGTCGTGTTTGATTTTCCTTTAACCTTTCCCGATGATTTGTAAAAGCGTTTTATGATGGCTCTCCGCCCACGGGGTAAAGCCTCTAAAGGTGGGTGGGTTTCCAAAGGGAGGGAGGAATTGAGGCGGCAGACTTCAAATTTGAGCTTGCTGAAAATTTGAAGGCAACGCCGACTCCTCCCAACCTTTGGTCTCCTTTTGGTTACTTTTCGGAGAAGCGAAAAGTAACATAAAACAAAACCTCATAAAACTTTCTAAAACCCTTGCAATTTGTAAAAAAATGTGGTACAATAATAAAATAAAATTAAAATAAAGGAAAAGAACTATGAACTACACCTTTTCAAATAAGATAGCCAACTTAAAGCCCTCCGCTATCCGCGAGATCCTTAAAGCTCCCGTGGATGCCGAGACTATATCCTTCGCGGCGGGAAATCCCTCGCCCGAGTCCTTTCCCGTTGACGAGCTTGCGCATATTGCCGCAGATATTTTTGCAAATACCTCTACTCCCGCGCTCCAATACAGCGTGACCGACGGATACGATCCTCTCCGCCGCGCAGTTGCCGAAAGACAAAAGAAAGTCTTTGGTATCGGTCGCTCCAAGGCTGAGGGTGACGCCTACGACGACACCACAATTATCGTGTCGGGCGGTCAGCAGGGAATTGAGCTTGCCTGCAAGGTGTTCTGCAACGAGGGCGACACCGTTATATGTGAAACCCCTACCTTTATCGGCGGACTTAATTCCTTCCGCTCACTCGGCGTGAATACCGTTGGCGTGCCGTTGCTTGACGACGGTATCGACACAGATGGGCTGGAGCAGACCATTATCGACAATCCCCGTGCAAAGCTGCTCTACGTTATTCCCACCTTCCAAAATCCCGCGGGAAGTACTACTTCATACGAGAAGCGCGTAAAGATCTATGAGATAGCAAAGAAATACGGCATTATGATACTTGAGGATAACCCCTACGGAGAGCTTCGCTTCCGCGGCGAGGAGATCCCCACCATCAAGAGTATGGATACCGAGGGACTTGTAATTTATTGCTCCTCCTTCTCCAAGATACTCTCCGCGGGCATGCGCGTGGGATTTGTAGTCGCCCCCGACGAGGTAGCCTCCAAAATGGTGGTCGCAAAGCAGTCGGAGGACGTACATACCAACATCTTTTTCCAGATGCTCTGCTATCGCTTCATGACCGAATGTGACCTTGACGGCCATATTCAGAAGATTCGAGACCTGTATCGCCGCAAGTGCGACCTTATGCTGGAGTGCCTGGAGCGCGAGCTGCCCGCGAGCATCAAATTCACCCGTCCCGACGGCGGACTTTTTATCTGGGTAACCTTGCCCGACGGCGTTGACGCGACTGCATTTCTCAAGGAGTGCGTGGCGGCAAAGGTAATGCTCGTACCCGGTGCGACCTTCAACGCAGATACGACACAAGGCTCACAGAGCTTCAGACTCAACTACTCAACTCCCTCGGATGAGCAGATAGTGGAGGGAATTGCGCGTGTAGGCACAGTTGCCCGCCGCTTCGTAAAATAAATTCTTTGGAGGAAAATATGTTTCAGGATCAACTCGTTTCTTACTCGGGCGTGCAGCCCAGCGGAAATCTTACAATCGGAAATTATCTTGGCGCGATAAGAAATTTCTCGTCATATTCCGAAAAATATAAGTGCTTTTACTGCGTTGTAGACTCGCACGCAATAACCGTGCGTCAGGTGCCTGCCGACCTTCGCCGCCGCACCTATGAAACTCTCGCTCTTTACATGGCTTGCGGACTTGACCCCGAGAAAAATACTCTGTACGTTCAGTCCCACGTCCACGAGCATACCGACCTCGCATGGATACTCAACTGCTTTACCATGTTTGGCGAGCTGTCGAGAATGACTCAGTTCAAGGACAAGAGTGCAAAGCATTCGGACAACATCAACGCAGGACTTTTCACCTATCCCGTGCTGATGGCATCGGATATCCTGCTTTATCAGACCGATGTAGTACCCGTAGGTATCGACCAGAAACAGCATGTCGAGCTGTGCCGCGATATCGCCAACCGCTTCAATCAGCTCTATCCCGACACCTTCACCGTTCCGGAGCCGATAATGGCAAAGAGCGGTGCAAAGATAATGTCGCTTGCCGAGCCAACCAAGAAAATGAGTAAATCTGACGAGAACGCCAACGCCGTCGTTTATATCCTTGACGATAAGGATACTATAATCCGCAAGTTTAAGCGCGCCGTTACCGATTCGGATACCTGCGTGCGCTACGCCGAGGGTAAGGACGGCATCAATAACCTTATGACCGTTTATAACGCTTTCACGGGTAAGAGCTTTGAGGAGATCGAGCGCGAATTTGAGGGCAAGGGCTATGGCGACTTCAAGATGGCAGTCGGCGAAGCATGTGCTGATGCACTCGCACCTGTTCAGCAGCGCTTCAAGGAGTTTATGGCTGATAAGGGAATGCTTGAGGCGCAAATGAAAAAGGGAGCGGAGGAAGCCTCCTACGTCGCCCGCCGCACACTCTCCAAGGTGCAGAAAAAGCTTGGCTTTGTGCAGGTAAGATAATTTAAGTAACAAAAGAGCAGGCTCGCGAGCCTGCTCTTTTCAAATTAATATTTGATCCAATCTGAATATGCATGGATTCCTGTATTTGTAAGGCAATCGGCGGCAACCGACGGATCTTCAAGCCCGATAACGGCTTCACCATTGGCATACCAGCCGTTGGGATCTTCAAATATTACCTCCGTGAGCGCATCACATCCTACAAAAGTATACTTAGAAATAGACGTAACCGTACTTGGAACGGTGAAGGACGTAAGCTTATCACATTCGATAAACGCATCAGCCTCAATAGCAGTTATCTCGCCCTTAAAGACTACATTCGTCAGCTCCTTGCAACTGTTAAAAAGACTTCTCGGAATCGTTGTTACACCGCGGGGGAGCGTTATGCTTTTGATGTTGCACTTGTCAAAAGCGCCCTCCTTAACTACTTTTAAATTTGAGTTAGCTCCGAATATCACCGTTTCAAGCTTGCCACCGAAAGCATATTCGCCTATTACCTCTACGTTATCGGGAATGTGAATATTCAGCATATAGTGACATGCGCCGAAGGCGTTGTTGCATATAACTCGAGTCATTTCGTTAATTTCGCAATTGGTAACCGTGTAGTCTGTGGCTTTTACAAGGGCATGAAAGGGATTTTGCTCGTTGCCAATGTAATAGGCATTGTTTTCTTCAACAAAGTTATACTTACTGTTCCTGCCGAAGTTAAAGGCGTGCAGTCCTATGTCTGTGCAGGAATTTGGGACACTTATTTTCGTAAGGCTTTTGCAGTTTTCAAATGCCCACTGACCGATCCGCTCAATGCCCTCGGGGATGGTAACGCTCTTTATTTTATCACATTTCGCAAAGGCGTAATCGCCAATGGCAATAACCTTGTCACCGGCAGGGGAGTAGGTAGGAATGACAACGTTTTTATCCTTGCATTCACCAACGCTGACAATGTAGCACGTGCCGTCGCGATAGCTTGCAAAATCCAACCCCTCGGACGGCTTGCCGTTACCGTCGCCGCAGGACGTAAGACAAAGCAAAGTTATAAATAACGAAATAACGAACAGAAATCTTAAATGCTTCATTTTTTCCTCATGCCAAACAAATTTAAACCAGGAATAAATTGCGGTAAAGTTCTTTGAGATCAACCCCTTTCTTTCAAGAAAGGGGTTGCGTGGTACGGGGTAAACCCCCGTATATAATAACATTACTTTCTGCGAATAATAGCCTCCGCTTCACCCTTGACGAATTCGCGGGTGATGATGACCTCATCGACGCCTTCCTCGGAGGGGAGCTTAAACATGAGGTTCATCATAAGCTGCTCCATAATAGCGCGGAGTCCGCGTGCGCCCGTATTTTTAGCAAGCGCGTCCTCGGCGATAGCTTCAAGCGCGCCGTCGTCAAATGTGAGCTTGACCTTGTCCATACCAAACAGCTTCATGTACTGCTTGATAACCGCGTTTTTGGGGTCTCGCAGAATTCTTATCAGCGCGTCGCGGTCAAGATCGGAGAGTGTAACGATAACGGGCAGACGTCCCACAAGCTCGGGTATAAGACCGAACTTGACAATATCGTGAGAAACGACGGAGCTGTAAATACCGCCGGATACCTTCTCTGCCTTCTTTTTGATGTCGCCGCCAAAGCCGATAGTCGAGCCGCCGACTCGCTTTTCGATTATCTTGTCAAGACCGTCGAAGGCACCGCCGCAGATAAAGAGAATGTTCTCGGTATTGATCTTGATAAATTCCTGATTGGGGTGCTTGCGTCCGCCCTGCGGAGGTACGTTTGAAACAGTACCCTCAAGAATTTTAAGGAGTGCCTGCTGAACGCCCTCACCCGACACGTCGCGGGTGATGGAGCGGTTTTCGCTCTTGCGGGAGATCTTGTCGATCTCATCAATATAAATAATACCGCGCTCCGCAAGCTCTACGTCATAATCCGCCGCCTGAATGAGTCGGAGCAGAATATTTTCCACGTCCTCGCCAACATATCCTGCCTCGGTCAAGGTAGTTGCGTCTGCAATAGCGAAGGGAACCTGCAGAGTCTTTGCAAGTGTCTGCGCGAGGTAAGTCTTACCTACGCCCGTTGGACCAAGCAAAAGCACGTTGCTTTTCTGAACGTCAACGTCCTCAAGCTCTTTCATATAATCCGCAATACCGTCGTCGGCGTTTGCGGCTCTTTTCTTGCCTCGCTTTTGTGATTCCTCGCGGTTGAGGATACGCTTGTAGTGGTTGTATACCGCCACCGACAGCGCGATCTTAGCCGCATCCTGACCGATAACGTACTCGTCAAGCGCCTCCTTTATCTCCATGGGCTTTGGCAGGGTAGCCGCACTCAGCTTGTCCGCGTCGTGTACCTCACCTGACAAAAGCTCCTTTTCATCCGCGATAAGGTCGTAGCACGCCTCCACGCAGAAGTCGCAGATATAAACGCCGTCGGGAGAGGGGATCAGAAAATTTACCTGATTTTCCTCGCGTCCGCAGAAGGAGCAGGCTCTCGGCTTCGTTACATCCATATTTTCATTATTAGCCATTCTTAATCTCCGTCAATTTAATTTCTGTGTTCGTAGATCTTATCGATAATGCCGTATTCAAGTGCTTCCTGCGCCGTCATAAAGTTGTCACGGTCGGTGTCGCGCTCGATCACCTTGACCGATTTGCCTGTTCTCTCGGCAAGGATCTTGTTGAGCATATCGCGGGTGCGGAGGATGAGATCGGCGCGGATCTTGATGTCACTTGCCTGTCCCTGCGCGCCGCCCATAGGCTGATGGATCATGATCTCGCTGTGGGGGAGAGCTATACGCTTACCCTTGGTGCCTGCGGCGAGAAGGAATGCGCCCATGCTTGCCGCCATACCTATACAAATGGTGGAAACGTCGCACTTGATAAAGTTCATAGTGTCGTAGATCGCCATACCCGCAGTGACAGAGCCGCCGGGGCTGTTGATGTAGAAGGAAATATCCTTGTCGGGGTCCTGCGCCTCAAGGAAAAGCATCTGCGCGACGACAAGGGAAGCGGTAGCATCATTTACCTCGTCGGAGAGGAAAATGATTCTATCGTTTAAGAGTCGGGAGAAAATGTCGTAGGAGCGCTCGCCTCTGCCTGTTTGCTCGACGACCATGGGAACGAGCGCGCTTCTTGCGAAATCGTACATATCGGGCATATTTAAAACCTCACATTCTTTGGATTTTTGTCGAAATTTGCGGATTTGAAACTTTACGGGAGAAGAAGCCTTCTCCCGTAAAACAGTTGATAATTATTAAGCCTTGGGAGCAACGGCAGCTGCCTTAACAGCGTCCATAGCCTTCTTGACCTTGAGGTCAGCGGATACGGAGTCGGAAGGAATCATTTCCTTGATCTTGTCTGCTTCCATATTGTAAGCCTCTGCAAGGCGAGCGTACTCAGCGTCAAGCTCCTCGTCGGTAACGGCACAGCCCTCAAGCTCTGCAATCTTTTCAAGAGCAAGACGGATCTTTACGTAGCTTTCTGCCTGAGGACGGAGCTGCTCGCGCATCTTATCAAGGTCAAGACCGGTGTACTTGAAGTAGGTCATAAGGTCAAGTCCCTGCATGCGCAGACGGTTGTCGTAGTCGCGCAGGAGGTTTTCGGTCTCAGCCTCGAACATAGCCTCGGGGATTTCCTCGCCGCCCAGCTTTTCGGTAAGAGCCTTGATAACAGCCTCTTCGAAAGCGGACTCAGCCGCGTCGTCGTGACGCTTCTGGATTTTTGCCTCAATATCAGCGCGATATTCAGCCATTGTATCAAATTCGGAAACATCCTTTGCGAAATCGTCGTCAAGCTCGGGAAGCTCGATCTTGGAGATAGCGTTGAGGGTGGTTGCGAAAACAGCCGCCTTACCTGCAAGCTCGTCTGCGTGGTAGTCCTCGGGGAAGGTAACATTTACGTCAAAGCTCTCGCCGATCTTGTGACCTGCGATCTGCTCCTCAAAGCCCGGGATGAAGGAGCCGGAGCCAAGCTTGAGCGAGTAATCCTTGGAAGATCCTCCCTCAAAAGCAACACCGTCAACAGAGCCTGCGAAGTCGATCTTTACGTTATCGCCCATTTCGGCAGCGCCGTCGGTGATCTCGGTCTCTCTGGAGTTGCGCTCACGGATCATATCAAGCTCGCGGTCAACCTCCTCGGCGGTAGCCTTCTCAACCTTCTTTTCGATCTCAAGACCCATATAGCCCTCAATTACAACAGCGGGCTTAACGGGAACGTTGGCGGTGAATACGATACCGTTTTCGCCAACCTCCTTGATGTCGAAATCAGCGCGACCTACGGGAGTAATGCCCGCTTCCTTAACAGCCGCCTCGTAAGCGTCGGGAATAAGCTCGTTAGCCGCATCCTCGTAGAAAACGCCCTTGCCGTACATACGCTCGATAACGGAGCGGGGAGCCTTGCCCTTGCGGAAGCCGGGAACGTTGATAGAGCCGACCTGTTTGCGGTAGACCTTGTTTACAGCCTTTTCAAAAGTCTCCTTGTCAACCGAGAATTCAAGAGCGTAAGCGCTCTTTTCGGTCTTTTCGGATTTGATGAGATTCATTTTTAATTCCTCCAAGTGTTAGATACTTGCCGACGCATTCGCTCGGCACTTTTTACATACATCATATATTTTATAATTTTTTGTAGGATTTGTCAATACCAAATTGAAAAATTTTTGCTTTTGACGGGATAAATCAAGCGTGCAGGGCAGAATATTTTTAGGCATTTTGCCGAGCGACGTCTCAAAATTCTCCCATACGTCACGAAAGTCGCAGCGGTTGAGGTGAAAAATTCAAAAAATCGGATGAGATGAGCGAGAAAGCGATATTCTCAAATTCAAAGCTGCGGGGGACGTTGTAGCCGCCGTGAATGTGCCCGAAATAGCAATTTTTTACGCCGTATTCGTGCAAAGCGTCCACAAATTCACGGCAAACGAAATCCAGCCAAACGGGGGGAAAGTGCAAAAAGACCGAGATCGGTAATTCGACACCCTTCGACTCAAGCTGCTCGCTCTGCAATTTTTTCGCCGCATCAAGGCTGATGCGAAGACGGATAAGCTCGCGGCTGACTATCTTGTTGTAGTCCACCTCGCCGACGGATACCTGATGTCCCTCCTCTAAAAACCAGCCGCGCGTTCCGCAAACGATACCGTCCTCGACGGCGTAGGCGTTGTTGTAGAGGATGGAAATGGTGTCAAATCCGCACTCGTCAAAAAAATTCTGCATCTTTTTGGAGGTCGCCCACCAAAAATCGTGATTTCCTTTTCCGATAAGCTTTTTTCCGGGGAGCTTATTCAAAAAATCCAAATCGGAATAAGCTTCCTCCAGCTTCAACGCCCATGAAATATCGCCGGGGATTATAACGGTGTCACCGTCGTTTACAACGGCGCGCCAATTTTTTTCAAGCTTTGCAACGTAATCCGTCCAACGCTTGCCAAAGACCTCCATGGACTTGTCGGTGGCGGCGTTGGTGGATAAATGCAGATCTGCTATGGCAAAAACGGACACTTAAGCCGCCTCCTTTCAAAACAAAATTAAGTAAATTTTTCAGTGGATAAATCGTCGCAGAGCAAGACAAAATAACTTTTGCGGAAGCAAACATGGCTTTCGACGACAGTAGCTTCAGCCGACGAAAATCGGTGTGAGAAAGGTAAGGTATTCCATGAACGAATCCAACTGCCGCGAATGCGGACACATCAAGGGCGTATCCTGCGACGTAAAGAACTGCGTGCATCACGATGGTGAAACTCATTGCACCGCAAAGGAGATCAGCGTAGGACCCGCATACGCCGTCAAGGGAAGCGACACCGTTTGCGCTACCTTCAAGCCCAACAAGACCGAGTGAAAAGAAAAATCAATCCACGGCTTTTCGGTTAAGTGGAAGACGACCCGGGTGTGACCTTGAGGCTGGCTCGTTTTGAGTCAGCCTCGTTTGCTTTTAATTCTTTTTTGCGTATTTTACGACCTCGGCGGGCATGTCGGATGCATCGATAACGGCGGTGAAGTTAACCTTTCTTTCGCCAAGACCGCGCAAGGGATATGCGATCTCGGTAGATGTCTTCTCGCTCAGCTCGTCCAACGCCGCGAGAGGATCGGAGGGCGACATGCCGAACAGGGAGGTGTAAACGTCGGAGGCGAACTTGTAGGGGCTCGCGGTAGAGGCAACTACCATCTTGGTGTTGTCGCCATCCTCGCAGGTAGCAAGATACTGCTCTGCGGCAGAAAGTGCAACTGCGGTATGCGTATCTGCAAGATAATTTGCGCCTTCAAAATAATCGCGAATAGTTTTTGAAGTGGCTGCCTCGTCAGCATAGAAGCCAACAAAGTTTTGCGCGATAGCCGCCTTTACGTCAGCATCCACCGAGTATACGCCGTCACGCTTGAGCGATTCCATATACGCAGCAGTCTTGTCCTCGCCCGCAGTAAAGCAGAGCAGACGCTCAAGATTGCTGGAAATGAGAATGTCCATGGAAGGGGACATAGTCAAATGGAAGGGACGGTTGCGGTCGTAAGTACCCGTAGTGAGGAAATCGGTGAGTATGTTATTAGTGTTTGATGCACAAACGAATTTGCGGAGCGGGAGCCCCATGCGCTTTGCAATATAGGCGGCAAGGATGTTACCAAAGTTGCCCGTAGGAACGCATATGTCGATCTTATCGCCCATTTTGATATCGCCGCGGGTGAGAAGGTCACAGTATGCGGAAACGTAGTATACGATCTGCGGAGCAAGACGTCCCCAGTTGATGGAGTTCGCGCTGGATAGGAAAACTCCTTCGCTGTCAAGCGTTTTTGCAATATCTGCATCTGCAAAGATATTCTTGACTCCCGTCTGCGCGTCGTCAAAGTTACCGCGGATAGCGCATACGTTTACGTTAGAGCCCGTCTGGGTGGCCATCTGCAGCTTCTGAACTCGGCTTACACCGTTTACAGGGTAGAATACCATAATGCTGATGCGGTCGATATCCTTGTAGCCCTCAAGTGCCGCCTTGCCCGTGTCACCCGAGGTGGCAACTAAAATAAGCGAGTCACGCTTCTCGCCCGTCTTTACGAGCGCGCGGGAGAGGAGTCTGGGCATTATCTGAAGCGCCATATCCTTGAATGCGGCTGTAGGACCGTGCCACAGCTCAAGGGAGTATATGTTATCCTTTACGTGCACGAGGGGAGCCGCGCCGCCGGGGAAGGAGGCTTCGCAGTAAGCCTTGGTGCAGTCCTCAAGAAGCTCGTCGTAGGTGTAATCAGTCAGAAACTTGGAGAGTATCTTTGCCGCGCGGACAGGGTAGCTGTCGGCGCATAGGGCAGATATCTCGTCCTCCGTAAGTGTAGGTATCTGCTCGGGAATGAACAGACCTCCGTCGGGAGCGAGTCCCATTTTGATGACCTCCGCCGCGCTGTATTTCTTGTGGGAGGCATCTCTTGTGCTTTGGTACAACATGACTTTATGTTCCTTTCAAATTGTTTGCCTTTATTTTGACGGTGAAAACCGTTGTTTACATACTTTTGAGTAAGAAATTGTAGTGATTTTGCCAGAAAATTTTGTTTATCAGCCTATCGGAATAACCGTTTTTCGCAAGCTCGTCTGCGATTAGATAAAGATTGGAAACACCGTCAAATCCTTCGGGCAAATCAGTGCCGTCAAGGTCGCATCCGAGCCCGACGGTATCCTCTCCGCCAAGCTCCATATAGCGGTCAATATGCTTTATAACGTCAAGCACTGTTATAGCCCTGCTTGCCGCATTTCCGAGATGGTGGGGACATAGGGAAACACCCACAAGTCCGCCAAGCGTCTTGATATCGGCAAAATGACCGTCGCGCAGATTGCGCGAGTGCGGGTATGAAAAATAGGAATTTGAATGACTTGCAATTATCGGCTTTTTGTACTGATAGGCAAGGGAGATCACCTCGTCTGTCAAAGCCTCCGAGCCGTGCGACACGTCGGGAATAATGGAAAGCTCAAAGCAGCGCTCCACCACGCGACGACCAAAATCGCTAAGTCCCGCATCAGTGTCGTGCGCTCCGCCAATACAGCTATCGCCACTCCACGTGAGAGTCAGATACTTGACTCCGTATGCTTTGAGAACGTCCAAGCGTGACAGATCTTTGCCAAGCAGGCGTGCGTCCTCAACGGCAAGTATCGCCGCAAGCTTACCCGACTCCCACGCCGTGGCAAAGCCGTCCGCATCCGACGCAAGTGAAATTTCGTCACTGTGGCGTTGAACGTCGGATCTGAAATTGTCCGCCGCCTTTAAAAAACGTTCAAAGCATTCATCGTCGCTGTACCGTCTGTCGCTCCATATCGCAAAAAACTGAGCCTTGCGGTCATAAGCCGAAAAGCCGTCGAGCGATATGTGGCAGGTGTTGTTTTGTATATTTTCACCTCGTAAAAACAGCTCGTAAGCCGTGTCGCAGTGGGAATCTATAACAGAGAGCTTCATATAAGATCTCCTTGCAAAAACGGTTTACCCATGCGCACCGAATGCGTTTCGGATATGCAGGACCTTTGGGAGCGTACCGGCATCGCCGACGTATACCTCAACCACGTCAATGCGCGGTTGCTTATCCGTGGGATGCTGTCTTAAATAATCCTCCGCCGCCGCGGCAATACGCGCCCGCTTTTTTGCGTTGACCGCAGATGCGGGTCTGCCGTAGCGTGACGCTCCCTTGTATTGTGCAGTGCGCGTTTTGACCTCTGCGAAAACGAGAAAGCTTGCGTCCTCGATTATAAGGTCAATTTCAAGATGGGAAATATGCAGATTTCTTGCCACGACTGAATATCCTTTGCTGACAAAGAATTCTGCCGCAACGTCCTCACCGAGCCGTCCGATTTTTGCCTTGCGCTCCGCCTTTTTCTTATCGGTAGATTGTTCGTGAAAGCGTGAAAATAGCTTAATCATTTCCGTTCGCCTGCCCATCAAGAAATCTCACGAATTTTTTTCTGTGGATGGGGGAGGGACCATGCTCGCGCAAAAGATCCATGTGGAGCTTTGTGCCATATCCCTTGTGCTTGGCTATCTGATACTGCGGGTATGCCTTGTCGTATTCCTCGCATAGTCGGTCACGGGTGACCTTGGCAAGCACGGATGCCGCCGCTATGGACATAGAAAGCGCGTCGCCCTTGACAACAGCCCGAGCGGGTAACTGAAAATCTCGCGCAATATTGCCGTCGATTATGGCAAAATCCGCAGTTATTTTCTCCCCTGACAGTGTATGCAGGTTTTCAATGGCGCGTCGCATAGCCAATAGATCTGCTTCAAGAATATTGAGTGAATCTATTTCCTCAACAGTACCCTCACCGATGCCGAAGGCGATAGCGTTCTCGCAAATCACGTCAAACAAAGCCTCGCGCCTTTTAGCCGTCAGCTTTTTGGAATCGTTAAGCCCCTCAATGTAAAGTCCGTCGGGAAGTATGCACGCCGCCGCAACGACAGAGCCGCAAAGAGGGCCGCGTCCCGCCTCGTCCACTCCGCAAACCGCGCTAAATCCAAGCGAATTAAGTTCCTGTTCAATGCTGTAATCCGGCATACGTCCTCCAATTTAAAAGATTTATTCGGGAAGGGTGTCAATAGTGACACGTCCCAGCTTTCCCGCGCGGAATTCGTCCACAACGAGATTCGCCGCGCGCTCGGTGTCCACCTCGCCGCCCGAAATAAGGCAGCCGCGCCGTCTGCCGATAAGTGAGAGCAGGTCGTAATCGTCAAGCTCGCGCCACGAGCCGTCCTCGGGGAGCTTGTAGCGTGCCGCCAGATTTTCGGGATAAAGCTGACGCATTCGTCGGCAGAGGATGCAGCCAAGCTGCTCAACGTCAAGGATATCGTCCTTGATAGCACCCGTCAGCGCAAGATTTTCGCCGATAATTTTGTCCTCAAATTTGGGCCACAGCACGCCGGGCATGTCCAGCAGATCAAGTCCGAATTTTGTGGTGACCCATTGTTTATCGCGGGTAACACCGGGACGGTTTTCGGTCTTTGCCTTGGTAGCGCCGCAGATCTTATTGATAAGCGTGGATTTTCCCACGTTGGGGATACCCACGACCATGGCGCGCAGATGTCGTCCCGCCATTCCTTTTTCCTCGTAACGCTCAATTCGGTCGCGCAGAATGTCGCGCACCGCGTCGGGCAGTCGGTTGATACCCTCGCCCGTTATGCAGTCGGTAAGGATACAAAGCGTATTTTTGTCGGTATACGCCTTGACGAATTCGCGATTTTTCGCAGGATCGGCAAGGGAAGCCTTGTTAAGCAAAAGGATGGTCGGCTTGTCGCCCGTAAGTCTGCGAAGCTCTGGATTCCGGGAACTGAGCGGAATACGCGCATCAAGAATTTCGATAATGATATGAACATTTTTCAGGTTGTCCGCAATCAGTCGGCGAGTTTTCGCCATGTGTCCCGGAAACCATTGAATATTTTCACTTGGCATAACGTGCGTCCTTTATCAGTAGGTAGTGAAGGGAGCAAAGCGCAAAATCACCTTGCCGAGAATACGTCGCTGGTCAATAAATCCTATCTCGGACTGACGGCTGTCGGCAGAGTTGTTTCGGTTATCTCCCATAACGAACAGATGCCCCTCGGGAACAGTTGCTTCAAAAATACCGCTCTGGTAGTCGAAGTCGTAGCTTGGAGCAAGATAGTATTTGTCGTAAAGCAGATAAACGTAGTCCTCCTTAAGAGCGACACCGTCAACGTATACCTGCTTTGCACCGTAGTCTATCCTTACAGTTTGTCCCTCCGTGGCGATAACGCGCTTTATCATAGGCTCGTTGTATCTTTGCACCTTGTCGCTGGTCATGTGGAAAACTATAACGTCGCCCTGCTCGGGAGTGTAAAAAACGTTATGAGTTACAAGCAGCTGACCGTCAATAAAGGTGTTGTTCATAGAGTCACCGCTGACTCGGCAAAGACGGAAAAAGCAAGTGAATATAACGAGCGCCGTCAAAAGGGAGAAGGCAAGTATCTCCACAACGTCAAAGAGCGCAGATACGATACCGCCGTGCGTGCCTTCATTGTCGGTGCCTTCGGGGAGGTTAAATTCCTGATCCTGCATAGTAATTACTCCGTTATTTGATCATATTTTCAAGGAGAGTGTGACCGTGGGGAATGTAAAGTCCCGTCGCACGTGCCGTATCCTCGTTAAAGGTATCGACGCCTGCCGAAGCCTTGCCCGACTCGTAAAGCAAGAAGGGAACGGGATCGGAGGAGTGAGTGCGAATACGAATGGGTGTGGGATGGTCGGGAAGGACAAGAATCTTGAAATCCTCGCCGCAGCTCTCGAGGTATTCGTAAACGGGGGTAAGTATCTTTTTGTCGATAAGCTCAATGGAAAGCACCTTGTTCTCAATCTCCGCTCTGTGACCGCACTCGTCGGGACCTTCAACGTGAACGTAAACGAAATCGGCACCGTCGCGGAAAGCATTGATAGCCGCCTGTGCCTTACCGTCGTAGTTGGTATGTACGTTGCCCGTTGCACCCTCGACATCAACAGATTTCATACCCGCGCAAAGACCGATACCCTTGATAAGGTCAACGGCAGAGATGACCGTTCCGTCAATACCCCACTTGTCGCGGAAGTTGGGAAGCTGAGGCTTCTTTCCGGGACTCCACAGCCACGCGGAGTTAGCAGGCTTGAGCCCGCGTGCGCGGCGCGCTTCGTTGACGGGGTGGCGGTTGAGGATGTCGTAGCTTTTTCGCATAAGCTCGTAGAACTCCGCGCCGCCGTTTTCGGCTTTGGGCAGATAGTCCCTAATCTTGCGTCCGATAATGTCGTGAGGACGGGAAAAATCGTAATGCTCGTCGCAATTATTCCAGATAAGGCAGTGACGGTAGCTGACACCGGTGTGGAATTTGCGGATCTCGTCGCCAAGCTCCGCATCAAGCGCGCGGATAAGCTCGTCAGCCTCTGCGGTCGTGATCTCGTCCGCACTGTGGTCGAGCATAAGCTTATCGTCGTACTCCTCAGGCTCGTCGGAGAGAGTTACCACGTTGCAACGGATAGCCACCTCGTCCTCCGCCATGTCAAGTCCCATGCTCAGCGCCTCAAGAGGGGAGCGACCGTGGGAATATACTTTGGGATCAAAGGAGAGGATAGCCATATTTGCCGTATCGCTTTCGGGTACCATGCCAACAGGCACATTGAGAACGGTGCCGACCGTGGATACCTTGGCAAGAGCGTCCATAGTAGGCTTGTCAGCCGCCTCCATGGGCGTTTTGTTGCCAAGCGCTTCTATTTTTTCATCCGCCATGCCGTCGGGAATAAGCACGAGATATTTCATGTATGTTACCAAGCCTTTCGTTAACAAATATCAAATCACACTATTATACCACATTTTTTCGCAAAGTACAACATTAAAGTCCGCAAATTCACGAAAATTTTATAAAAAGATTTTTCAAAAAATATTGCAGAATTTGTAGGAATGTGCTATACTAACACAGTAAAGAGTAAAATAACGCGGGGAAGGAGCTTTTTGCCGTGGAGGAAAGAGAAGATGTGAACCGAAACACTAATGAATTGCAGGATGCGGCAAGGGATTCCGCCGCTCACGCCGCTAAAATGAGAAAGCGGATAATTATAGTGTTTGCGATAATGCTTGCCTTTGCGATACTGTATTTTGCGGTGTCCTATATAGTTGCAAGCATACAGGAAAAGGATGATGACGATGGCGGCTACCGTCCCAATACCATAATTTTCCACAAGATAGACTACGAATACGATATTTTGAAGGACAAGGACTACCTCGCGCTTGACCGCAGACCGTACTTTGCCGATGCATCAACGGGAGTCACCGTTTCGGTAAGCGACAAGGATCTCGCTACTCAAGACGAGGGATTTAAGCTGCTGTACGAGATGATACAGTGCATCATTCGCGGCGACCACGAGGGATATAATAAGCTGTTCAGCGAGAACTATTATTCCGTCGAGGGAAACGCCCCCGAGGATGAGTTCACAATGCAACAAATATACGACATCAAGCTCACGCGCATAAAAGTGTCGGAGCATACCGAGGGAGAGATACACTACACTCAGTACGAGTATGAGGTGGAGTATAAAATACGCAAGAATAACGGCACGTTCCGGACGGATATCGGCAGTGATGCGTCGAGAACGCAGTATTTTGTTATTTCGGACAGCACCGTGGTAAACGGCGAGCAGATAGTGTTGATCGACCGTATACTCGGATATTCGGTAAAACAGTAATCTCATTGCATTTTGGAGGAGCAGCTATGAAAAGACGGTTTGGTATCGTTGCGAATTGCCTTGCGGGCGTTACCGCAAAGGAGGCGTTGCCGTTGATAAAGGAAGCGGGTTTTGAGTCGATCTTTACCGATGCATATACCCCGCTTGAGGTGGCGGAGGTAAGGCTTGCCGCAGACCGTCTGGGACTTGCTTATACCTTTATACACGCGCCCTTTGACAACATAAA
>SVQX01000061.1 GCA_015065065.1 Oscillospiraceae bacterium | reverse complement strand
CATGGAGAACGAAATTTACAACGGCAATTTTATTCACGATATTATCGACGAGGATATCTCCCTTGACCCCGAGCTGAAGATACACACCCGTTTCCCTCCCGAGCCTAACGGATACCTGCACATCGGCTCGGCAAAGGCGATAATGATCAACTACGAGACCGCCAAGAAGTACGGCGGACAGTTCAATCTGCGCTACGACGACACCAATCCCGCAAAGGAGAGCGACGATTTCGTGCGCTCCATTTACGAGGATCTCACTTGGCTTGGCGCAACGCCCAACGGCGGTATTTTCTACGGCTCGGACTACTTTGAAAAGTGCTACGAGTTCGCCGTACAGCTGATCAAGCAGGGCGACGCTTACGTTTGCGAGCTTTCCAAGGAGGATCTTGCCCAGTACAAGGGCACAGACCGCTCGGAGGCAAGCAAGGAGTCTCCCTACCGCAACCGTCCCATTGAGGAGAGCCTTGACCTTTTTGAGCGCATGAAAAACGGCGAGTTCCCCGACGGAGCAAAGACTCTGCGCGCAAAGATAGACCCGTCCTCCGACAATACCTATCTGCGCGACCCCGTTATTTACAGAATTCGCCACGTGCATCATCACCGCCAAGGCGACAAGTGGTGCATCTACCCTATGTACGACTTTGCTCACCCAATTCAGGATGCACTTGAGGGCATCACTCATTCCCTCTGCTCCAGCGAATTCAAAAACCACCGTCCTCTCTACGAGTGGGTGGTCGACAGAATTGGCTTTGAAAAGAAGCCCAAGCAGCGCGAGTTCGGTCGCATGAACGTGACTTATACCGTTATGTCCAAGCGTTATCTGCGCGAGCTTGTTGAAACGGGACGTGTTGACGGCTGGGACGACCCCCGTCTGCCTACCCTGTGTGCGCTTCGCCGCAGAGGCTATACTCCCGAGGCTATATTCAATTTTGTCCGCAGCGCGGGCGTTGCCAAGGCAGACTGCACGGTAGATATTCGCTGGCTTGAAGCCTGCGTGCGCGACGAATTCAACGAAAAAGCTCCCCGCCGCGTCGCTGTGGCTCACCCCATCAAGGTTATTATCGACAATATCGACGAGGATGCGGAAATCACCTTCAAGCTTCCCAACCATCCTCAGCATCCCGAAATGGGCGAGCGTGAGGTAAGGTTCACCCGCGAGATATACATTGATGCGGACGACTTTGCCGAGGTCCCCCCTCCCAAGTTTTTCCGACTCAAGCCCGACGGTGAGGTGCGTCTTATGGGTGCGTATATCATCAAGTGCAGCTCGGTTGAAAAGAACGAGGACGGCTCTATCCGCGCTATCCACGCAACAGCTGACCTTGAAGCGGGCAACGGAAATCCTGCCGACGGCAGGAAGGTCAAGGGCACTATCCACTGGTTGTCCGCAAAGTATGCACTGCCCACCACGCTTATGATGTATGACCGTCTGTTCACCGTTGAGAATGTGTCTGACATTCCCGAAGGGGCAAGCTATCTTGATTACCTCAATCCCAACTCCCTTGTGAAAATTGAGGGCGCTATGATGGAGGCTTCCCTTGCAGACAGCAAGGCGGGCGATAAATTCCAGTTCGTACGCTTCGGATATTTCAGCAAGGATACTCACAACAACAACACCTTTAACCTTGTGGTAACTCTCAAGGACGCATTTGCAAAAAAGTAACAGGAGGTCGCCATGACTTTACCCGTAAAAATACTGCTCATATATCTTGGAGTGATCTCCCTTATATCTATTGTAGTATGCATATATGACAAGAGAATATCCAAGCTTAACCGCGTGTCACTGCGCACCCCCGAGAAAACACTTTTGATCCTGTCGGCTCTGGGCGGCTCGGTAGCAATGTATCTTTGCATGCTGCTCATACGCCACAAGACCAAGCATTTCAAATTCATGGTGGGTATTCCCGTGATATTCATCATTCAGTGCGCGGCAATTTTCGCACTGTTCCACTTCGGAATTTTACCTTGAACAATAAAGCAGCGTCCTGCAGGACGCTGCTTTATTATTCCATATCCGACAGTACATTCCCTGCCTTGACTCCCCACGCGACACCAATATCTGGATTACTCGAATACACCGTTGTCATCCTCAAGGAGGCAAATTTTCCGCGCTTGAATTTTTCGGGGCGCGACACGGTACGTGTGGAATACGCAAACTTCATTCCCGTAACGTCGGCAGTAACGCTAAGATACCTCAATGCCTCACCCGCCGGAATAACGTCCTTATCGCGATAGGTAAATTCTGCGTCTGTTCTCCAGACGCCGTTCTCTTCTCCAACGTAAATGTTTATTCTGTCCACAGCTTCGGCTTTCGCGGCGGCAATACAGACAATTGAGGCGCAAATAAGCGCTCGCATATTCGCCGTGGATGCGCTTGAGCCGGCACCGTCCTCAAATGCGCTTTCAATATTCACATCAGCGCCGCAAAATTCAGCAAGCGACTCAAGCAGCTCTGCCATTTCGGCGTAATCCTTTTTCGGATAATTTAACCTATCCTCGCCCGAGCCGACGTAATCGCTGCTTGTGTACGCCGCTATTGCATCAAAGCTGAAAATCAATTCCTCTACCGCGCGATAGGTGGGAATATCCTCGTCGCGCATTGGGGACAAGTCCTTCTCGCCTATTGCGGTACAAAGTCCGTTTTCCTCAAGTCGGGCAAGCACTCTCGGAACAGATGAGCGGCGACCTCCGACGTGCGCGTAGACGTACAGTCCCGACGAAAGGCAAAACACGGGAGAGATCACGCCGAGCCCCCGCTCGCTAACGATAGCAATCGGCAGCGACGTTCTCTTTGTACGGCTCAACAAGTCCCCCGTATCCAAGCCAATCGCGTCTGTAATATTCACGCCCGCTGACATAAAATCCGTAACACTTGCACGTTTGGCGGTTGAAGCAACCGTCTTGCCCGTGAAAAAATCCCCGTAAAAGAGGGACATCTCAACATCGCTCGCAAGCTGTATTCTTATAGTATTTATGAGCTGCATACGGCACCGACCGACGGCAAAAGACATATTTTGCAGCTTTTTGCCGTCCCTTTCCAAATTTTTAAAAATCCTTGCATACCAAGCCAAAAATTTTCAGCAAATTATTGATTTTTCTGTAATTCGGTGCTTGACAGAGGCATTTTTATATGTTATAATTTATTTATAGTCACTAAATATAATCGAGGAGGAAATAAAAAACATGAAAAAAAGATTATTTGCATTGATTCTCGCGGGTCTTCTGCTTCTGACCGCAACCGCTTGCTCCGGCGGAGAAGGAGATGAAACGACCACCGGCGACAGCAATCCTATCGTACAGACCAACCCCATCGTTAACGTAACCGACGACAACGGCAATCCTGTTACTGATGATAACGGCAACCCTGTTACCGAGCAGCAGGGCGGCGAGGAGGTTGATGACTCCGAATTTGAGAGCTTCTCCGGCACCATTTACGTTGGTATGGGTGCTAACATCCGCAAGGAGCCCAGCGTAGACAGCAAGAAGGTTGGCTCTGCTGATGCAGGAGATACCTTCAAGGCAACCGCACAGAACGGCGATTGGTATAAGATCACCGTTGACGGCGAAACCTGCTACATCACCAAGCAGGCGGCTATTGACAAGGCAGTTATGGATTCCTTCGAGGAGATCGACGACGAGGTCGTTGTAACCGCTGAGGTATCTCTTAACCTCCGCGTTCTTCCCTCCAGCAAGGCAAAGCTCATAACCTCCGTGTCCAACAGCACCAAGCTCAAGAGACTTGCGGTGGGCGACGGTTGGAGCCTGGTTCTCTACACCGACAAGAACGGCAAGACCACCGAGTGCTATCTCAGCAACAAGTACATCAAGTCCCTGTCCGAGAGTGCAACCACTGCCGAGACCACCGAGGAAGTGACCACTGCGGCTGAGACCGAGACTCGCATCGGCTGATAAAATCAAATATTACCGCTTTAAACGGGTTG
>SVQX01000026.1 GCA_015065065.1 Oscillospiraceae bacterium | reverse complement strand
TACAGCGAGTTCAACGGCGATATCATGGACTTCTATCTCTCCGGTGAGGTAGCTCCCGGCGCAAGATTCAAGTTCAGCTATATCTCCACCGCCGACAATGCAAAGCTTCCCGAGCAGGGCGGAAGTGATGAAAGCACCAGCGATACCGAGCCCGTGGTTGACCCCGAGACCTCGGATACCGATCCCGTAACCTCGGACACTGTGGACCCCGAAACCTCGGATGATACCGCTCCAGTAACGACCGATCCCGCAACCGGTTCCGACACCACTGCGGCTGACACCACCACCGCAGGGGAGACCACCGCAGCTGCAGATGACGGATGCGGCTCTACCGTGGCTTTCTCCGTTATCGCAGTCATCACCGCACTCGGCGCAGCAGTTGTGCTGAAAAAGAGAGATTAATTTAAAGTAAAAGCGGGGCTTTGCCCTGCACCCCACAAGCCCTTTCCTTCGAGAAAGGGCTTGACCCCAAATAACTTTACAACAGATTTGTTTTCCTGAAATTTGGAGATTACTATGAACAACAAATATTATTGTGCTAAGCCCACAAAGGAGCAGCTTGAGTGGCAGGATGCCGAGCTTGGTGTAATAATTCACTACACCTTAGCTGCATACTATCATGACATTGACCATCTGTCCGCGGAGGCAGTAAAGAAATGCCGCATTGATACCATCAATCCTCCCGCGCTTGATCCCGAGCAGTGGGTGCTTGCCGCTAAATCAATGGGCGCCACCTATGCCGTACTGTGCGCGGTACACGGCTCCGGACTTGCCCTCTGGCCCACCAAGGTAAACGATTTCAGCGTTTCTGCTATGGGCTGGAAGGACGGAAAGGGTGATATCGTGCAGGAGTTTGTGGATGCTTGTAAAAAGCACGGCATTCGTCCCGGACTTTATTATCCAGTGGCTAACAACGGTTACTACGATATCAACGCATGGAAGATGCGCGATCAGCACCGTACCGAAAAGTATCAGAGCTATCTCCGTGCGTGCGAGGCACAGATTGCGGAGCTTTGGCAGAATTATGGCGAATGGTTTGAGATTTGGTTTGACGGCGGTATTGTTCCTCCTGAGGACGGCGGTATAGATATGTACTCGCTGATAAAGAAATATCAGCCGCAGGCAATCTGCTTCCAGGGACCTAAGGCTAACCCCAACAACGTCCGTTGGGTAGGAAACGAGCTTGGTGCAGCTTCCGAGAACTGCTGGGCTACCAGCAACGTCGGAGAGGCGTCATTTAGCGGCCTCATTGAGGATGAGCCTGCAGGCAGAGGAAATCCCAACGGTAAGTATTATATTCCCGCCGAGGCTGACCGTCCTAACCGTGACGCGAGAACCTCCTATGCAGGCGGTTGGGTGTGGCGTGCAGGCGAGGACCATTCTGTTATCCCCGCAGAGGAGCTTTTTCAGCATTATATCACCTCCGTTGGACGTAACAGCAACTTCCTGCTTGGTATGGCAATAAGTGCAGACGGAGATTTCAAGGACACCGAGCAGTTTGCCGAGCTTGGCAGACTTATCCGTGAGAACTTCGGAACACCCGTGGCTATTCTCAAAGCTCCGGCTATGTCGGAGAATAAGACCTACACCTTGGAAATTCCCGAGGGCAAGGAGATCAAATACGTGGTTATCCGCGAGGATATCACCGAGGGACAGCGTATCCGTTCCTATACCGTCAAGGTGGACGGCAAGGAGATCATCTCCGAGCATTGTATCGGTCACAAGCGTATAGTACCTCTTGAAGCACCCGTTGCGGCAAAGAGGGTAGAGCTTATCGTGACTGAGGACGTTGGCGACCACGCAGTGCGTGATCTTGCTGTTTATTGATAATAAAAGCTTTGCCCGTGCGCTTTGAGCGCACGGGCAAAGCTTTTGCTTTAGCAGCCGCAACGGTTTCTGTCGGGTGAGTGCTGAACGCAGGGGGCGATGGGCGATGGGGGTGCAAATTCGGTTATGGGGAAGGGCATATTCTTGAATATAGCGCAAGGGTCGTTATGCTCTGCGGGAACGCATTCCTTGTCGGGAATCACGAATTCAGCCGCATTGATAAGATATTGCGCGGGTCGTACCAGACGGACAAGGGAGAAAAGACCGATAGAAACTACCAGAATCCGCCGCTCGCAGCCGTTACCGTCATTATCTGCCTCAACGTAGAGGGGAGAGGACAGACAGCCCTGAATGGACTCGGGCACGTCACCCGCACAGCAGCAACAGCAGATCGGAGGATGCGCACGCTCCTCCAGCACGTCAACGTCAAGAATTACGGGATCGACCACCTCAACTACAGCGCAAGGAACGGTACGCTCCTTGTAGCAGGGCTCGGGCTCGGAGCAGAACGCGGAGCTGTCAACACTGCTCTTGAAAATGCTGACGTTGCTCTCTCCTCCGAAAAGGACTACCTTTTTCTCAAGAACGGCAATGCCGTCAAATTCCCGAGTGTGGCCGCACACACAGCCTTCAAATACCAGCTTGATGTAGAAGCGTATGTTTACGGTGTAAAAGCCGCGGTTGAACTGTACGGGGTCAATTCCGATATAGGTCCACGCAACGCAGCTCTCCTTAACGCGCACCTGAGTGGTGCGGCTTATAACGTCCTCACCCGCATCGGTAAGAAAGACCTTCACGTTTTCAAAGCAATCGCGGTCGCGGCAGGAATCCAAAATTCGATTTGTTTCCACACAAACCGTGTCCTTGCCGCAGTCCTTGTGGCATCCTGCGGGGGAAGAAAATCTGTTTTCAGCCATTGAAATAACCTCCTGAAAAATGATAAGAGGCACGGCGAAAAATCGCTTATTGTTATTCGATTTTACCTCTTTGTTAGTATGATATGCGTTTTTTACAGGATGTGACAGCCTTCTACACAAAAAAACTACAAAAAATTCACACTTTATTAAGAAAAAAATTGAAAAATATATAGAAAATTGCTAAATAGGACTTGAAATTTTGTAAATAGTGTGGTATAATATAGTCACAAAATATTAAAGATTGGAGATTTACCATGAACAAGAGTGAACTCATCAAGGCTGTTGCAGCTAACAGCGAACTTTCCCAGAAGCAGGTAGGAGAGGCTTGGGCTCTCTTCGAGAAGACCATTGTTGACGCTCTCGTAGCAGGCGAGAAGATCCAGGTGTCCGGTTTCGGTACATTTGAGGTTCGCGCAAGAGCTGAGAGAAAGGGCCGCAACCCCAAGACCGGCGAGGCAGTAACTGTTCCCGCTTGCAAGTATCTCGCATTCGTTCCCGCAAAGGCTGTTAAGGAAGCCCTCAACTGATATGCGACTTGACAAATACTTGAAGGTAGCGCGCATCATAAAGCGGCGCACTGTTGCCAATGATGCCTGCGATGCTTCTTGTGTCACTGTCAACGGTCGCCCTGCCAAAGCGTCCTATGACGTCAAGGTAGGGGATGTTCTTGAAATTACGTTTGGCTCGCGCACCTTGAAGATCAGGGTGCTTGAAGTGAAGGATACCGTCGGCAAAAACGACGCTCCCGCATTATACGAGGTCATTGAGTAAGGGACAGGAATAATATCTGCAAATTTCCGACCGATGGGATTGCGCTAAAGCTTTTCCTCGGTCGGTAATTTGGTTTTGAAGCATATAAGCCCCGCCATCCGCATAGCTTGTAATAATAGTAAGCTATGGGAGGGTGAAATGGGCGCGATAGATATGAATACGGGCGCACGCGAGCATTCCGTTACCGCAAAGGACAGAAAGCTGATCACTGTAAGCGGAGTGTCGGACGTGCCGAGCTTTGATGAATCCACGGTCCTGCTTGCGACCTCGGCGGGCAATATGGCGCTTGAGGGCAGAGGACTGCGCATCAAGGTGCTGGATACCAAAAACGGCGTAGTTGAGGTGGAGGGGACGCTCTCCGGCGTTCTGTATTATGATTCGCCTGCCGACGGCGAGGGCAAGAAAAGCCGTTTCGGCAGACTTTTCAAGTGATGTATGGAGATATCGCAGACACTTCTCGGACTTATGTTTTCCATCTCCGTGGCAACGGGTGGGTTTTTAGGCTTTGTATACGACGTTTTTCGCTTTGCTCGTGTGCTGTTTAGCACCGACCGCCCTAAAATGGGGAGCAAACGCGGCAGAGTGATAAGATCGGTGTCCGCACTTGTCATATTTTTTGAAGATCTTGTGTTTAGCTTGATCTGCGGTGTCGCGCTGTTGTTGCTGACGTATTATACCAACGACGGACAGCTTCGCGGACTTGCTTTGCTCGGCGTGGCGGCAGGCGGATTCGTTTACTTCAACACGATAGGCAAGCTCACACTAAGGCTTTTCCCTTGGCTGGCAAGGGAAACACGGAAAATAACGGTGGCGGTCCTGAAGCTGCTGGCTCTGCCGTTTTTGTTGCTCAAAGCGGCGTATCTTGCTACTTTGGGCAGGACTATCAAGGTATTGCGAGCAAGGCTCGCACAAATTAAGGATGAAAAATATACGGCAAAGGTCATCAGCGATTACCGCCTGCGGGCGACGGATGGCTTTGGACTTGCCGATCTGTATAAAAGCACGGAAGCTAAGGAGGCAGAAGGTGAAGTTGAACTGGGGCAAAAAGCGTTATGAGGAGCTGGATATAGACCGCCGAAATGAAAACGGCGGAGATGACGTTGCCGCCGAGCGCGGACTTGGCGTCAGTATGATAACCCGACTTGCATTGGCAGTCGTAGTTATCGTGTCGCTCATTATCTGCATAACCAGCCTTATGAGATATAATAAGCTGGAGGAGGAGAGAGCAGAGCTTCAGGCGCAGATAGACGCATACGATAAGGATATAGCCGAGAAGGAGTATCTTATCGACGCGCCTATCGACGACGATTATATCATCCGTATAGCGCGCGATAAGCTGGGACTTTTCTTTCCTGACGAGGTTGTTTATTACAATAATACCAACGATTGAGTAAAAAATAATAAAATTTAGTCCTTCCCGCGAAATTCGACGGGAAGGACTTGATTTTTTAAAAGTTTTGTGGTATGATATTAAAGCGACGTCAAGAGTGCGTAAAATTTTTCGAGAGGAGGCAGTCCCGTCATGGTGGAAAAGAATAAGGGAAATAAGATCATAGCCCAGAATAAAAAAGCGTGGCACGACTATTTCGTTGACGATAAGTACGAAGCGGGAATAGCTCTTTTCGGAACTGAGGTTAAAAGCATCCGCGCGGGTGCGGTGAACCTTAAGGATTCATATTGCACCATCAAGAACGGAGAGCTTTTCGCCGTGGGCATCCACATCAGCCCCTACGAGCATGGAAATATATTCAACCGCGAGCCTATGCGTGACCGAAAGCTGCTCATGCATAAAAAGGAGATTCTCAAGCTCGGCGGCTGGACACAGCAAAAGGGACTTACCCTCATACCGCTGTCAATGTATTTTTCGGGCTCAAACGTAAAGGTTGAGGTTGGAGTGTGCCGAGGCAAAAAGCTTTACGACAAGCGTGATTCTGCCGCAAAGGCGGAATCGGATCGCGAGATCGAGCGCAGGATGAAGGACAGATCAAATAAGTACGATTGACCGTGAGCAATACCTCGTATATGGGGGTGTAATGGTTTCGACGGGGATCTTGAAATACGATAAGCGGGTCAGGCCGGGCAATCCTGTAAAAGGCCCAACTTTAAAAATTAAACGACAACGAATCTGTTGCTCTGGCAGCCTAACGGCTGTGCTGCGGCATATTAGCCGCCCGTTCATCGGATGAGGACCACGGCATCCGAATGAGCGTCATGCAGTGGTGAACTTGAATCGGTGTTTCGCCATTGAGCCGATCAAGCATAAAATGGCTGCTCCTGCGTAAGCCTGTTCTCGGGCGTGCGTAAGAGGAGATTAAAGCGGGAACTGCACCCGGAGAAGGTCGTGTGAATGGGTTTTCGGACAGGGGTTCGATTCCCCTCATCTCCACCAAAAAATTATGGAGTAGCCAACGGCTACTCCATAATTTTTTGACGCAGATTGCCGCAATCGGACCCCCGAGAATTGCGAGATTTCGAGCAATTCTCATGTTTTGCGCAAAGATAACGAGAAAATTATGATGACCGTTGTCGCAAAACGGGGTTCAGATTCCCCTCATCTCCACCAAAAAATTATGGAGTAGCCAACGGCTACTCCATAATTTTTTGACGCAGATTGCCGCAATCGGACCCCCGAGAATTGCGAGATTTCGAGCAATTCTCATGTTTTGCGCAAAGGTAACGAGAAAATTATGATGACCGTTGTCGCAAAACGGGGTTCAGACTCCCCCCATCTCCACCAAACGTGTACTGGACGAACACCTACTTCTCTAGCGGCGGCTTCGCCGTAAAGGTTTCGCTCTGATACGAACACAAAAACACCATCTTAGATGAAAGTCTAAGATGGCGTTTTTGTTTGTGGAATCATTTTAAATTGTTGATATTTCTCATATTGGGAAATTATAATTATCTAAACCTTTGCATTTAATATTTCTATGACTTTTTCAACAGTTATTTCTTTCATTCGGATACTCCCATAAAAATACGATTATTTATTGCAATTTTCTCGTGATCTTTTTCGGTCAGATCATCTTTTATCAAATCATAAAGATTGTCTGCTTCCAACCGAGTCTTGAAATCACATTTCCATTCTTTTCGTTCTTTAGCGCACAAACCGTAACAATTAAGTAAAGCTTCACCTTCTGGTGTTCTGAAAGCTTCTATGTATTGCTTGAGAATTTCATCATCAAATACCTGACCGGTGTAATATAGAACATAAAACACGTAAGGAATGATCTCATATTCAGCGCTCATTGCGTAAAGCTTGTCTAATGGAATTGCATCAAGATTGTTCTTTAGCAAATAATATACATCTTTGAACATATCATATTTGATACTCTTTCTGGTAGCAAGAAGGAAAATGGAATTCATGTCTTTGTAGTGGTGTAAAATGAGCTGGATCATCGCTTTTATCGGTGGCAATGTTTTAACCTTTACGCCGTAGATCTCCATTTCTATTGTGTCAGAAAGGAATTCTTCTATGTCAATTCGCTTGCCTTCGTATTCGCCCCAAAAAATATCAAAGTTTAAATCTATCACTACAACACCCCATGGTGGAATTTCTTTAACCCATGGGGCAACTTGATGAGAAGCGGATAGCAATGTGATTTTAGTACTGCGTTTTTTTGAATGGCTATCAAAACCTTGTTCGCACAATAATTGCTCAATTTTAGGTATATCACAACGAGAAATCAAAATATCAAAATCTGTGCAACTACGACTCCAAGTATTGCCATATATTTGATTAGAAAGCACAATTCCTTTAATTGTCGCATTCGGGAACATACATTTATCCAACACTTCTTTGGTGTGGTATAAACATTCTTGTAAATATAATTGATATAAATAATTGTCCAATTTTCCCATTTTCAATTCAGTTGTCCATCATGATCATTGTTGACAATGATTTTCTTTTGTATAAATTCTTTTACTAAATTCCAGTAATCAGTTTCAATTCTTTCTGAATCAATGTCAGCAAAATATTCTTTAATTCTTCTTAAGCCCCCATTTAACTCACCACACTCATTAATGTGTTCAAGAATAAGTGTAGCAACAGAATTTAATAAGTGTGCTTCGCCTTCTTTCATATTAATCAAGAATATTTGTCCATCAATATTTCTCATAATATATGCCTTATTTATACAAAACATTTTTCAATCTCCCTACTTATTTTTTTTATCACTTAAAAACATATTATAAGCTGCATAGACGGAATGACAAAGTTCGCAAGAGTATTTAGATGGAGTGAACATGCAACCTGTTTCCTCTTGATTGTTTCCAGGACAGATTACAGGATTATATTTAACATGGTCGCAATTATAACATTTTTTAAAATTTTCATATTTGAACAACTCCCGTTTTTTGTTTAACATACCCGAGAAAACGATTTCTTTCAGCGATGTGCTTCTTATATTACCAAATCCAATATCCAGATTAGCGCAAGCGTAAATGTCACCATTCGCTTTGATAAAAAGTGAATCCACACATGAATTACATACATAAATTGGAGCATCTTCGCTGGAATCATCAATGTTGGCATTATTGCGTTTCATCCATTCACAATAATAGCATATACTCATTTTTTTATCTATTCTATGTTGTGCAGCATAATTCGTGTTAATTGTATGGCTGATGTGCATTTCTGTATTCATATTACAATTAATATAGTTCATTAAATCTTCTTTGTTCTCTTTTAATAAAATTCCTCGTTCTGTCAGTTTAATTGAACTAGAAAGAAGCAGATCTTTTGCTCTACAATATCTCTGATATCCATCTTTAGAACGCGTTACAGCATTGTATGTATCATCACTGAAACCATATAGTGTTGTTGTAATAGAATTGACATATTGTTCTATAATCTCAATATTATTAATATTGATCATAGTGATGTTCGACATCATATTAACAATGAAATTTTCTTCATTTAAGAACTTTATAATATCATAAAATTCTGGATGCATCATAGGTTCACCACCTGTTAACATCACAGACAGCACTTTCAATTCTTTTAAATCCTTCGTAATGCTCTTTATGTCTGATAGCATTAGGCAGTTAACCGTATGCGGCTCTTTTCTGTCTTCCAAATAGCAGTGTACACATTTCAAATTGCATGCAGATGTTATTTCTAATGTTATAGTTGGTAAAACTCTATCACTATGTAACATTTCTCTAATGATTTTTTCTAACATAATACCTCGAATATTAAAGTTTTCCTGACTACTGGCAACAATACTATTTATTATTTAAAGTTAAAATTTCTGATTACCAGCAGATTTACATACACCATTCTGTCTATTTACGGCACCATTCCAACTATTGCCATGATCATAACACTGAGTGAACAATGAGATACCACCAGCGGAAATGTTGAAAATTTTCTCACTTGTGATTTTAGGGGTTTCGTACTGAATTGCTTTTTTCATAATAAGTTCCTCCTTGTCTTTTTGTTTGCCAGTAGTCAGGAGTTTAAAATTTGATCTTAACAACAAAGTCTAAATGATCAAATTTAAAACCAGATTTTAATGCAACTTTTAATGAAGCAGGGTTATCCGCATCTGAGTATAGTGGTTTATATCCACACTTAGTTATATAATCTTTATACACAGTTGCCAATGCTGTTCCGTAACCTTTATTGCGGTAATCAGGCGAAATGTAAATATCCTGGACTTCAACATATTCTCCAGTATTGTATGGCGCAGAAATCAAATAACCCACTATATTGCCTTTAGTTACTGCAACGAAAATAGCACATCTCTCATCTGGATTATCTATATTGATATCATTGGTTGTATAGTATGCAAAATGGTTGCGCGGTGATAAATCAGTTTGGACAAATTGGTTAATTATAGGTCGATCTTTTTTAGTAAGTTTTTTTACAGTAAGGTCACTATCAAAATCCATTCTATAATTTCTGCTATTATTCACAATTAGGCAAGGCGAGATACTAATATCAAGAATACCAATCTCTTTTTTCGACAGATACTTGATAAAATAATCACTGTTCATAAGTAGATTAATCGTATTATTGTTAGGATTATTTTTTAAATGAACAGACATTATATAATTGAAACATTCTTCTGCAAAATGTGTTGAATAACAATGAACGCTAAAAGCTATCATAGCTGAATCTCTTTTATGACGAATATAGATTATATATTCATCTGTGTCATCTGAACAATATGTCTCATATGGATAAATAATATCATCATCTGAGTATGGAAATCGTAATTGGTATTTGTTTCCCTCATTCAGACGATTTTCTAGTTGATTATAATTGATTTTAATCATAAGTTTGCCTCCTGTTGTGTAATAAGTTGTATCGTTTTCTCCACGTCCCTTGATGGAGTAAGTTTATAAAGCTCACATTGTGAACATAATTTTAAAATAATATCAATAAGTTTTTCGGAATTGAAGATACTATAAATGGAATATTCACGTAGAAAATGTAAGACTCCTTCTTCGATACTTATTTTTTTTAAAGAACCATCAAAACTTTTCTGATCATTTAAAATGAACACCTTATTGGGTATAGAGAATTGTTTATTCCAGAAGCTATTATCATTCAATGTAAGGACATTTTTTTCAAAAAAATCATCATACTTCGAAACATAATTAATAATATTGCTGTTTCGAGTTGAATCTATTCTCATTTTAATTGGTGAGGTATGAGTGAGTGCAACCAGTTTATTATCCGATAATTTCAAGTATAAATTATCTTCCGCGATTAATTTTTCTCCATTTGTTATCAAACTTAACGCAATTGTACTTTTTCCGGCTCCGCTTTCACCGCAAAAAATAGAGGTTGTACCACAAGATTCGTTGTTTGTTAGGCAACTGCAATGAATATGTAGTAGTCCGTAATATTCAAACAATACATAATTCAAAAAACGTGTTAACCAAATATAGGACGGCATAGATTTTTTCGATGTCATCAAAGAAAAGTAAATATGTGAAGGATTTTTTATCCATATAATAATGTCATCATATCCACCGAGCCATATACAATTGTCATTAGCATTAGGTGTTTCATAATCAAATTGTTTTGTATATTTTAAAAGTTCTAATAGCTCTAATTCAATAATTTTCAGCATCGGAGCATTCTCATAAGGACATATATATTTTTCATATCTTTTGTAAAATGCTTGACGCAAAAAAACATTTTCGATTTTTATCCCCACAGAAACACCATGAACATTGTAATATAACATTATATTTCACCTCGTATCTTTTCTGCTTTTCCCAAAATAGAATTCAAATCGATTTTTATCGGATCAATAAAACTATTATTATCACCTTTCGCCAAAACATATTTTTCACGGACAAATATAACTCTATGAACGATAATATTCACATTGTTTTCTGAAATTGTGTAATATGCAATGATGTCCCCAATATTGTATTCATTACAACTTTGCACTTTTACCACATCCCCATTGTTTAGGTTCGGCAACATACTATCGCCATGCACAGTAAGTTGAAGCTCTCCTTTTTTGTTAAGCTCCTCTTTTAACAAGTTGATGCACTGTTCATTATCAATCAACATTTTTACCCCTTATATTTCTCGGCCTGAACATTAAACATATTTGCATACTCGCCATTCAATAACATTAGTTCACTGTGATTCCCTTGCTCAGATATTACCCCATCTTTCATATAATAGATCATATCTGCATCTACAGTAGTGGAAAGTCTGTGAGAAATCAAAATCACTGTCTTATCCTTAACTGTTTCAAGAATAATCTTATTAATTTCATATTCGGCAATTGGGTCAAGAGCGCTGGATGGTTCATCAAGCACAAGAATTTGCGCATCAGACGCTAATGCTCGAGCCAACACAAGCTTTTGTGTCTCTCCGCCCGAAAGAAAAATGCCCGAATTATCAAATTCTCTTGTGAGCATCGTATCCAGATAGTTTGGCAAGCTTCGTATCTTTTCGTAAAGCCCCACTTGTTTTAAGGCAATTTCAACCTTCTCGATATCTCTTTCATCAGCTGCTTTTCTCATCAGAATATTTTCTGTTATAGTCATCGCATAGATCCGATAGTCTTGGAAGCACAGGCCAAACATTTTTCGATATTCATGAACATCAAACTGTTTGATATCTTGTCCATCAACCGTGACCTCCCCCTCAATCGGATCATACAGTCGAGTCAATAATTTGATCAGTGTGGTTTTTCCCGACCCGTTTGTTCCCACTAAAGCAATCTTTTGGTTGTTTGAAAAATCAAAGGATACATTTTTCAGCACTTTCTTTTCGCTTCCAAAATACGAAAAGGAAACATCTTTAAAAGATATTTTGTCAAAATGTTTGGGAACATCTTTTTGAGATTGGTCACTCTCTATTTGAGATTGATAATTCAATATTTCTTTTAAATTATCAATATACAAACTATGTTGGTGCATTTGAGGAATAACATTAAATAAGCTATTTAGGGCGTATGGCAATTGATTTGTAGCGTTAAAAATTGCTGCTGCACTGCCAATAGTAATAATGCCGGCAAAAGTGCGAATAGCAATAAAAATCCAAGGCAATATATTTTCAAAAGCTAATTGCAATATTGCAAACATACAGGTCAAGACGGTTTTCTTCTTTCCGTATCTTTCCGTTATATCAATCAAACCATTCTTGCCTTTCCTAAATAAATCTTTAAGAAGGAGTGTAATGGGCTGATATAATTTTACTTCTTTAGCATACTCCGTCTGATAAATAACTCGCCTAACATATCCTTGCTGTCTATTGAAAGGGGTCTTTTCTTGATTTTCTTTGAAAGAAATTTTATTAAATATCAATCCTTGTGTAAAAACGACAAGAGAAGCTAATAATCCAAAAACAATGAATATGATATCAATGGTAGCAATTAGCGAAACTATTACGGTAATATTTAATATAGCAGATATAATTCCACTAAAAGTATTCAAAACGCCATTAACTCTCTGATTGGTTTCCGAAAGTGCACGTGTATATTTATCAAAGAACTCTGAGTTTTCATAACATGCTAAATCTATGGACTGAGCTTTGTCTATCATCTCGTCATTGATTTTTTCGCTTACCGACAATGACATTTTAGGTTGCAATAAGTTATTATATATGGAATTTGTGAAACCTATAAAAATATGAATCAGTCCAGCAACGCCTATAATTGCAAATAAAAACATTATAGATTCTTTAGATCCTAATGCATCAAATATCCATTTAATAAAGTAAATATCAATAAAAGTATAAGCTGCACCAAGACTGGCAATAAACAGTTTCAAAAAAATCATTGACTTTTTATATTTCCAAACATATCCAAGCATGAATAAATTGTTTTTTAGAACTGTCATTTTTCTCCCCTTGCCTCTTAGTGCTTTTAAAAAAGCACTAACATTTTAAATTCTTTTCCATTATATCACACATTTTGACATTTTTCAATATATAAAATGATATTTTTTGAAAATTTATCAAATTTGTACAAATTAATTTTGTGTTGTTTGAATTGTGATATTATAAATCTTGTTTGTTTTTGCGAAGTGATAAAAAAGCAGGTCGCGCTGATTAACTCAACTACGACCTGCTTTTATTTAAAATATTCAATTATCTAAGCACAAACGATGAACACATTTTACTAATGTATACGGCTTGAAGTAATATGACGCTAAAAATGTTCTACCCGTTTCAAGAGCATGGAAGAAGATATATAAGTCATCCGGGATATCGTTAAAATGATTTAGTATATCCTTGAAATATTTGATAGTTGAGTCTTTCTTATCATCATTCGGGAGATCGTTCATATACAAATTAGCATTGAATTTCAAACAAAATATAAAGTTCAGATCATATATGTATCCGGGTTCTTTCAATAATTGAATCTTATTCAACCTTTTTATCTCCTTTTTTAATTTCTTAATATATTATATCACAAAACATAAAATATTGCAATGGTTTGACGAAAATTTTTAAATTATTCTATCAGTATAATATATAGAGACTAATCTGCGTAGAAATTAGCCTCTATACTATCCTAATGCTTGAAAAAAATGTCCCAAAACCATAAAATATAACGAAGCCGCCTCAAATGCGAATTTGAGGCGGCTCCGTCTCTTTTCTCAACATATACTGTCATAACAAAGCTATGGGGTGGTGGCTATGCAGTATTACGGGTATTTGAAGCGGTTACTTCTAAAATGCATTGATGCAAAAGAAAAATACATTCGCGGGGCAGAGGGGTGCGATTATTACATAACGTGGGAGGCGGGGACAGTGTACCTCCTGTTTGAGCATTCAAACGGACTGGAGGATTGGAAAAACAACCTGGATTTCCCGATAAGACCTTATAAAAATATGGACGAGGTCTGGTACTGCCATAAAGGCTTTTTGAAGCCGTGGAAGGCAAACCGCGACGATATTGAGGCGCGTGTTTCGGATGAGCTTCGCCGCCGCACTGATGTAAAAAATATAATTTGCGTAGGGTATTCTCACGGCGCGGCGCTGGCTGTGCTTGCAACAGAGGATATGGAGTATCTTTACGGCGGCAAGTACGCGGTGTCGGGATACGGCTTCGGCGCGCCCCGCGTGGTATGGGGGCGACTGCCCGACGGTGTATCGCATCGCTTGCAGGGGTATACCGTCATTCGCAATATCCCCGATGTCGTCACTCACCTGCCGCCAAAGCTTTTGGGGTTTCGCGACGTCGGAAACATGACGGAGCTGGGGAAGCGCGGCACGTACAACTGCATTGAGGCGCACAAATACCCAAGCTACATAGTCGAGCTTGACAAGCTGGCGGCTCGCAGAAGAACAAGCGTGTGGAGTTACGGTTATTGACAAGGATGCTTAATTGGTGTATAATGGTCATAATAAAGCTTGCGGGGAGGGTAAAATGAATACCAACGACGAGATAAGAGAGCTTGAAGTAATGCTTAAGCATATCATACGCCCCGAAATGACTACCGAGGAAAAGCTGAAGGCACTCGCTGATTCTTATTGGCGCGCTCACAACGCGGGATATAACGACTACATGGCGGGACAACTCATGGGCGGTATATCAAATTGGGAAACCGATCGTTGGGAGCTGGATTGCAAGTATAAGTATGAGGTCGATAGGTTATATGAGTTGCTTAAGGAGCAGGAATAAATATGCGTAACGCGATTGGTATAAAGGTAAAAAAAGCGCCCGAGGGGTATGACCTCGGAGCATCAAAATTCTTTGGTACACCAACGATCCCGCTTGAGTGGCAGGAGGATTTCTACGACGACGAGATGTTTTTTTGTCAGATAAGGCTCGCTGATCTTGCAGGGCTTGACAGGGAAAAAAGATTGCCATCCACGGGCTATCTCTACGTCTTTATACATACCGGGGACGGTGCATACGACCTGCGTGCCGACGTGCGATATTACGACGGCGAGCCGCAGCTGGCGCTTGACGATTTCAACGGCGTGGTGGCTGACTACGAAAAATTTACCGAGGCGTACCTCATGGAGTTTTACGAGGCGGACGAAGGTGCTGATTGCACGCGCCTTTTCGGCTTGCCCTCCGATTGGAACTATGAGGACGAGCCGCCCGCGCTTCTTATGCAGTACGATCCGCTTGACAGCGACATGGGATTTTTAGATCACCTTGACGGATTTATATATTTCGTCTTCGGCGAGGACGAGCAGGACCTTGGCGCTGTGTCGATACTCGAGATGTATTCGTAAAAACAAAAACGGACTCACTATATTGTGTGTCCGTTTTTGTTTGTTAATTGCCAAAATGTATATTTTTATATTTTAGGGGACTTGTCTTCTCGTGGTAAGTAAAGAACTTGATAAAGGCGCGGGCGTCAGGAAATTTTAACTCGGCGGCTATTTCATTGATGGAATACTGTGTATTGAGTAACAGATTTTTCGCACGCTTCATCTGCTCCGAATTTATATATTCCTTGAGTCCCAAATTGTATTTTGATTTGAAAAGCTTGCTGATATATCCCGACGAATAACCGAAACGCTCTGCAACTGCTTCTATCGTGGTATTGAAATCCGAATTTTTGCGAACGTAGTCGTAGACCTTGCGAAGCATCTCGTTCTCAGTTGCCGAAAGAGTGTTGCGATTTTGAAATTCCAGCGCGTCGGTGAGCATACGCATAGCCGCGTCAAACGACGTTTGGGGATATCCCGGAGTATTGGTGATAGTCAGAACGGTTTTGATAAGAGAAATGATCTCGTACGTGTCACGCGGGGAAAAGCATTTGAAATCAAAGCTCTCGTCCGACATAAAATGAAGCCAATAAAAGTCCACGCCACGACTGTATCGAAAGCCCGCATGATTTTTGTACGGGTGCAGAAGCAGCACGTCGTTTTCACGCAAAGTGAACTGCTGACCGTCCTCCTCAATATAGACCTCGCCCTTCGTTACGTATATTATTTCAAAGGTTTTAAGATAAAAATGCGGGTGGATCCAATCTCCAACAGAGGTAAAGCGTCCCGAATGACTGTAATTAAGCATAGCCGATTTTCGTACCTTTCTGCGTGTTTTTGGAATTGACACGGTGCTATGACAGTATTATAATACAAATAGCGGAGAAAGTCAATATGCGTTTGTAAATTTAAAAAAACGCAGTTCGGCCTACTCTCCGAAACAGCCAAGATAATATTAACAAAATGAGAAAATATCAAAGCTGATTTTTTCTCAAAAAAAAGGAGGAAATATGAAGCCAAAAGCTTTACGGATTGTTTGCCTTTTGATGAGCCTCGTGTGTTGCTTTGGGGTGACGTCCTGTTTTAGCGGACAAGAGTCAGCCGATACGACGGCGGATACACAAAACAGTACAACTGCCACCGCAGAGGAGCTAACTACCTCTCAAAATGAATCGACCGCCGCCGTCACGGAGGAGGCAACAACTGAATTAGCCGAGAAAACAACTACTGCCACGGGAGAGGAAACAACTATTACAACGGAAGAGGATACTACTATGCAAGAAGAAGTAACTACCAAGACAGAAATGGCGATCGGCGAGCGGCGCGATGTAAAGCTGTACGTCGAATCCGCAGTCGAAACCGTTGATTTTTCTCCGTTGGAGCTTGGTAAAGTAAGCGCAAAAAGCTGGCTTTTAAATCAGGCGCGCCTTATGGCTGATAACATCACCAAGGATTTTGAAACACTTTCTCCCGATTGTAAAGCCGAGGGAGATGACCGCTCGGGCTGGCTTGGCGGAACGGGTGAATCCTGGGAGCGCGGCACGTATTATGCACGCGGACTTGTAGCAATGGCATACGTCCTTGACGATGAGGAGCTGAAGGCGCAGGCGCAGAAATGGATTGATTGGACGCTTGAAAGTCAGACGGAGAGCGGAATGTTCGGGCCTTACGCCGACGACCTTGATAGCTTTGATTATTGGGCGGTTATGCCAATGCTTATGGCTCTGACCTATTACGCCGATGCCACCAAAGACGCGCGTGTGGAGCCCTTTCTCGCAAAATATTTTGCGTGGCAAGCAAAAACGCTTCCCACAAGACCCATGGACAGCTGGGGATATTATCGCGCGGGGGATAATATATACGTCGTGCTTTGGCTTTATGACCGCACGGGTGACGAAAGCCTTGTCGAGCTTGCAAATCTTTTGTTTTCGCAGACGTATAATTGGAGCGGATACTATACGGAATTTACAGAAGAGTATTGGGAGCATATTGTAAATCTGCACCAAAGCTTCAAGCTGTATCCCATCATGTACTCGCTGACAGGAGATCAGAAATACCTTGACTATTATTACGAGGGGTTGGAGAATACCATGCGCGTATCGGGCAGAGCCGACGGTATGACAAACGGCGACGAAAAGACACGCGGCATACTCTCCACCTACGGAACCGAAACCTGCGCGGTAGCCGAGCGCATGCTCAGCGACGAAATAGCACTTTATCTGCTCCGTGATGCGAGCATTGCAGACCATCTTGAAAATATTACTTATAATGCATGGCCGCAGCAGCTTCTCCCCGACGGAAAGGGACAGGTGTATTTTACCATGCAGAATCAGATAGATGCCACTCTCGGAAATCGCGGATTTACCTCCGACGGCGGTGACCGCTCCGTATACGGTGTGCCGGGTGGATATCCCTGCTGCGCTCATAACTATCACATGGGTTGGCCGCTGTTTATTTCGTCAATGTGGATGTCCACGTCGGACGGAGGCTTGGCAGTAGGTGCGTACGGACCAAACTCCGTTTCTGCGACTGTGGGAAAGGGAACTGCCGCTACTCTTACGCAGGAAACGAATTATCCTTACGAGGAAACGGTAACTATCACTATTAACGCAGACAAGACCGACACATGGCCGTTGTATCTTCGTGTGCCCGAGTGGTGCGGCGGCGAGGGCGCCGAGCTTTACGTAAACGGACACCGCGTGGAGGGTGAGCTTGTAAACGGCGAATACTTCAGACTTGTTGCCGAGTGGAAGAACGGCGACGCCGTAACGCTGATTTTCCCGATGGAGATCAAGATTTCTTACGCCGAAAACAATAGCATCACCGTAAAATACGGCGGCGTATTGTTCGCGTTGAAGCTGACAGAGGAGTGGGAGGCGATAGGCTACAATCCTCTGCATTGGAATCTTGGCGATGGATATACATCTTACGGTATTTCCGTAAAGCGCGGAATGTGGCAGTACGCATATTCGAATTTCAATTTTGACGATATCGCATCTAACTTTGAAATAACCTTTAAGGATATCAGTGACACAATGCAATATAAGCAGTCGGATGCACCGATAATTCTGAGCGCTACATTCAGGCGTGTGTCGTCTTGGAGGACGGATACCGCCAATACGGCAGACGTTGCTCCCGTATCGCCACTCTCGGCAGACGATTGCGCGTCGAGCGAGGTAACGTTAAAGCTTATACCTTACGCCTTCACCCGTCTGCGTATGACTATGCTGCCATGGGTGGGTGAGGATGCGGTAGAATGGACGCCGGACGATAAGCAGCCAAGTGGTGACGGTCTGCTCTTTACGGGCGTTGTGGGCGCTTTTGAGGGCTTATATGCTCATTCTGCGGTAGCTGCTCATACTCCGAGGCTGAATATAAAGTACAAGACTGCAGAGGACGTTACACTCGCGCTGTACGTCAATACCACGTATTGCGGCAAGCTCGACTTGGAAGCGGGCGAGGAAACGCTTACAGTATTCACTCCCGAATTCATGCTGACCTACTATAACAGAATTGAATTCAAAACCACCGACGGCTCTGATATTTCGGACAAAATAGTAATGTCGTTTACTGTGACCGTAAATGAGGGAAGTATCCGCTATGATGCGGAAGCGGGCGTTGTCAACGATGCAATTAAGCGCCCCAATCACGTCGGAGGCATTGATAACATCGGATCGTCCGTTACCTTCGGATACGTCACTTTTCCCGAGGAGGGAAGCTATGTGCTCAGAATATATTACTGCGCACTGTCGGACGCAACACACACGCTGTTTGTGGACGGCGAGGCGGTCGGCACTATCAATTACCGGGGTGTATCATCCGCGTGGGGGACGTTTTCAAAGGATGTTTATACGGATATCGAAATAACCGTCAGCGCGGGCGCGCACACTGTGAAAATCGAAAAAACCGCTACGGATATATCCGTTGCCGAGCTTGATTACTTTGAAATAATTTCTTAAAAATGCAACGGGCGCACTCGTTTTGAATGCGCCCGTATCTTTTAGCTATACATTGAATTTGTCTGCATATATTTGTAGATTTCTTCGCCGTGGCGCTGCTCCTCTGCCTGAATGGAGTTGAGCACCGTGCGGAGCTGAGGATCCTTGAACTCAAAAATGCAGGTGTCGTAAAGGGAGGAGGCGTGCTTTTCGGTGGTGAGCAGGTCGGAGCAAAGATACTGGTCGTTTTTCTTGTCCTCGCTGTTTTGTGTGTTGTAGGTCGCCGAAAAGCCTTGCGACGAGCCGGACGAGGAAACGGGAGAGGGAACATTGCCTCCCTCAATCTGTGTGAGCATCTGCAAGTGATGCTGTTCAACTCCCGCAAGCTTTGTAAACAGCGCCGAGAGCTGGCTGTCCTTCGCCGCCGTGGCGTGCTTGGTGTATTTGTCGATACAAAGCTGCTCCTGTCCCTTGAGATCCTTGAGAAGCGTCATTTCCTTCTGTGTAAGCTGCATATAAACCTCCGTGTTTGTAATGTGAAGTTTCCTTCCGTGGAGATTATTGCCGCGCGGGAGTGGTGCGTATTCAAAAACAGCTAAAATATAATGGCAACGCTGTCGGCGTTGCCATTGAAGCTTAGTTATTCGTGATATGCTTGAGATAAGCGTTGATAAATCCGTCGATCTCGCCGTCCATTACAGCGTCGATGTTGGTCATTTCAAAGCCCGTGCGGTTGTCCTTGGCGAGCGTGTAGGGCATAAATACGTAAGAGCGTATCTGCGAGCCCCACTCGATATTGTACTTGTTACCCTGAATTTCCTCAATAGTGTCAAGGCGTTCACGGATTTTAATATCCATCAGCTTCGCCTTCAGCATGCGGATAGCGGTTTCCTTGTTCTGGAGCTGTGAGCGCTCGGTCTGACAGGAAACGACAATACCCGTTTTCTTATGCGTAAGTCGTACTGCAGAGCTGACCTTGTTTACGTTCTGACCGCCCGCACCGCTGGAGTGGTACGCCATGAATTCATAGTCCTCCTCGCGAAGCTCGATCTCGTCCAGCTTATCGAACTCGGGCATTACCTCAATGGAGGAGAAGGAGGTGTGTCTGCGTCCTGCGGAGTCAAATGGCGACACGCGAACAAGGCGGTGAACGCCGTTCTCGCTCTTGAGATAGCCGTAGGCGTGAGGTCCCTCTACCATTATGGTAGCGGACTTGAGTCCTGCCTCGTCGCCATCCTGCCAATCAAGCAGCTTTACCTTAAACTTATTGCGTTCTGCCCAACGGGTGATCATGCGGTAGAGCATTTGACACCAGTCCTGAGCCTCCGTGCCGCCTGCACCGGGGTGGAAGGTGACGATAGCGGTGGAGTTATCGTATTCGCCGCACATAAGCACCTCAATGCGCTTGCGCTCGGCGTCGTTCTTGATTTCGGCAAGCTCGCTTGTAACCTCTTCGATACAGCTCTCGTCGTTTTCCTCAATAGCCATTTCCGCAAGGGCGATAGCGTCCTCCAGGCGTGCGCAGAGGTCATTGTAGCCGTCAATGGTGTCCTTGGACTGCTTTATGGTCTGAAGCACCTTGGAGGATTCGGACGAGCTCCAGAAATCGGGGGCAAGTGTAAGCTGCTCAAGCTCCTCGGCTTTTGCGGCGAGAGCCTCAATACGCAGAGCAGAGCCAAGCTCCTTTATGTCGGGGCGGAGTGATATCAGCTCCCGTTTTGCTTCTTCAAGTTCTACTATCAAAATGTATCTCCTTTTCCGCACAAGGCGGAGATTTTAATCTATCTTTATAAGTATACCACAAAAGGGTGGTATCTGGCAAGGGGGTAAGTAAAAATATTTTGTAAATCTTGCGCGTTTACTCAAGATTTCGCCGCAGTCCCTTGGGATAGTGATTTTTGATAAGACCGTCGCTTACCTTGCCAAATCCGAGTGAAATTCCTTGATAAGTCAAGAGTATCCAGCCCTTAGGCGCATCAGCCGCAATAGCCTCGCCGCGGACATATGCTACTGCCTCGGCGTAGGACAGCTCGTAGAATCGCTGTGCGTCGGTCGGAAGCATAGCAAGTGCTAATGCGTGCGACGGCTCAAATCTGTTACCCTTGACACTGCCAAGATGCAGCCCCGCGCGAAGCACGCGCAAGCCGTCAAGCTCCATTTGGCAGGGGAGAGCATAAACGTTTTCGCCAAATACGGCAGCAGGACGGGAAGTAAGCCTTTGCGCAAATTCGATGGAAAGACAGTCGCGCGCAAGTTCGTCAAACGGCTTTTTCCATTGTAAAGTCATCGCCTGCCGCTTTTGCCTTACGTCCTTTTTTGCTTTGAAAGCAAAATCTGCGTTTTTGGGATTGCCGAGCTTGTGAAGCACTGCAGCAAAGTGACCCTCCGCGTCAGCGCGATGAGGAAACAGACGCACGCATTTTTCAAGTCCTTCGGGTATTACGTCAAGAGTTGAAAATTCCTGTGCCCACCAGGGATTTCCTCTTGAAAATCCTTCGTTCGATATTTGCGGATCGATAATTTCAAAATCCGAATGTCGGGACAAAAAGTCTGCAATTACGCACTCGTTTTCCTCGGGGGCGAAGGTGCAGGTGGAATAGACAAGCACGCCGTCGAGGGTGAGCATTTTTGCCGCGCTGTCAAGTATCTCGGACTGCCTGTCAGCGCACACGCGCAGGTAATCCTCGCTCCATTGAGTCAGCGCCGCCTCCTCCTTGCGGAACATACCCTCGCCGGAGCAGGGCGCATCCACGAAAATGCGGTCGAAAAATTCAACAAAACGCCCTGCGAGCTTGTCGGGAGCTTCGTTTGTCACCAAGGCATTCTGTATACCCATACGCTCAATATTGGACGACAGCACAGCTGCCCGCGTGGGGTGTATCTCGTTTGCAACGAGTAGACCTTCGCCTCCAAGAAATGCCGCTATCTGCGTACTTTTACCGCCGGGGGCGGCGCAAAGATCGAGAACTTTTTCACCATATCTTGGCGGTGCGAGGGAAACGCTTATCATAGCGCTCGCTTCCTGAATGTAGTATGCTCCAGCCTCATGGAAGGGGTGAAGTCCCGGGCGTGACGACTCTGCGCCGTCAACGTAAAAGCCGTATTTCGCCCACGGAACGGGGGAGAGGGAAAACTGACCTGCTATCTTGCCTTCAAGATCGCCCGTGTCCTTCAAGGGATTTATTCGCAGAGCGGTGCGCCGAGGCTTTGAATACGCTGCGCAAAAAGCGTCGAAATCACGTCCGAGCATTTTTTGCATGCGCTCGGGAAAGCCCTCGGGGAAGGCGAAATTCTCTTTTGTATCAAAGGTATTTTCTTTCATAGTGCTCAGCTTACATCAAAGCAAATTTCAAAATGTCGATAGGGGTTTCAGCGATAAAATCAGGACCGATCTCATTCAGCTCATCAAGGCTGCCATAGCCGAAAAGCACACCGCAGCTTCGCAAGCCCGTCTTTTTCGCGCCGAGAATATCGTGCATTCTGTCGCCCACCATAAGGCAACGCGCACGGTCAGTGATACCCGCCGTACTCAGCGCGTATTCGATAACCTCCGCCTTGTCAGTGCGACCGTGAAGCAGAGCGCCGCATATATAATCAAAATATTGAGCAAGACCAAAATGCTCAAGTATGCGCACGGCATAGACCTCCGGCTTTGAGGTAGCGAGCAGGACGGTCTTTCCGTTATCGTGAAGCGTTTTCAGCACGTGTTCAATGCCATCGTAAATTCTGTTTTCAAAAATGCCCTTGTCGTTGTAGTATTCGCGATAATATTCTACTGCCAAAAGCCCACCCTCGCGGTCAACACCGAGATGCTTTTCGAACATTTCTGCAAGGGGAGGACCTACGAATTTCAGCAGCTCCTCCCGTGTGGAAGCAGGTCTGCCATATCGGCGCTCGGCGTGCATTACGGAGTTTGTAATGCCTTCAACGGAGTCGGAAACCGTACCGTCAAGATCAAAAAGTATATAATCAAATTCAGCCATAGATTCCTCCGGTTGATCTGCGTTTTTATGTTACAAGCTATTATAACAAAGCTTTGACAAAATTTGAAGCCGTTTCTTTTTATTATGTTGTTAACAATTTGTAAAGATATTCAAACGGTACTTGAAATTTTTATTGAAATGTGGTAAAATAACAAGGCTTATGTATCCGATGTCAAAGAACATCGAGAAATTAAAAGTGAGGTATAGAAAATGAAAGAGGGAATCCATCCTAATTATCAGGAATGCGTAATCAGATGCGCATGCGGCGAAACTGTTGTTTCTCGTTCCACAAAGGGTAGCGAAATGCGTGTTGACATTTGCTCCAAGTGCCATCCTTACTACACCGGCAAGCAGAAGTTTGTCGATGCAGGCGGACGCCTTGACAAGTTCAAGAGAAGACTCGAGGCTTCCAAGAAGTAATTTTGCTTTTTGACACTCGGCACGCGGCTTCACTTTTCGTGGGGCTTACATTAGGTAGGAACGTACACACCGCTGTGCGTTCCTGCTTTTTGTTTTCAGCGGTTAACTTCCGCCGGACACCTAAGGTGTCATTCTGAGCGGAATGCAACGGAGTCGAACCGTAGCGCAGCGAAGGCGCGCTGGGCGGAATCTCGGCGAATAAACGGAGGTGAAAATATGAAAGAACAAAATCAGGTCGAGCTTAAGGCGCGCGCCGTGCTTGTGAGTATTGTGACAAGAAACGACGACACCGACGAGGTTGAAAAGAGCCTTGACGAGCTTGAAAGACTGCTTGACACGGCGGGCGGCGAGACCTTTGCGCGTGTTGTGCAGGGCAAATCCGTACCCGATCCGCGCACGCTTATCGGCTCGGGAAAGGTAAAGGAAATATCCGAGCTGTGCAAAAATAACGATATACGACTTGTAATTTTTGACGTTGACCTGTCGCCCATACAGATACGAAATCTTGAGGACGACCTCAGCGGCGACGGTGACAGAATAAGGGTAATTGACCGTTCCATGCTTATTCTCGATATCTTTGCACTCCACGCGGCGAGTGCTGAGGGTAAGCTTCAGGTCGAGCTTGCCCAGCTTCAGTATACAGCCCCCAGACTTGTTGGACGCGGTGCCGAAATGTCTCGACTCGGCGGAGGTATCGGTACACGCGGACCGGGTGAATCCAAGCTGGAAAGCGACAGACGGCATCTCAAACGCCGAATTGACGCGCTTAAAGCCGAGCTTGCGGAGGTCGAAAAGAACCGCCGTACCATGCGCGCTTCCCGTGACCGAAGTGATATTCCGCAGGTCGCCATAGTGGGATATACCAATGCGGGAAAATCCACCCTGCTCAATACCTTGACAGGAGCGGGAATTTTAGCCGAGGACAAGCTGTTTGCAACCCTCGACCCTACCACCCGCAAGCTGACGCTTGATGGCGGCGAG